>CBDUQI010000102.1:0-19886 GCA_965369325.1 uncultured Gammaproteobacteria bacterium | reverse complement strand
AACGAGTTTCCTGCTGGAGTTTTAATTAACCAACGCCCGTCTCTTTCATCGTAGAGGAGACTTGCGGGATCGATCCGTGTGCAGTCCTCACCCGCCACCCGACCGGACGGAAGATTACCGCCGGTGAGTACATATCTAAAATCTGATCCGGGACGATTTAAGTGACAACTTTGATTGATGTTGTAACCTCGAAGAATGGCAAGCGCTGTTTCCGCGTTGGCCCTGCTACCACGAAAATCAAATATCCAGTGGTTGCCTTCAGGTATCGGTTCAATCACTTTCCAGTTTGAATCAAAGCGCTGCGTTCGAATACGATCGCTGTTTAATGAAACGCAGTCTTCCCTGCCAAGGGCCTCGTTTATCCAAAGGGCTAGATCGGGTAGGTGAACGCCGCCAGTGCCGCGGGTTCCGCCGCGAAAAAACGTCATCACATGCCGGCCTTCGCTCTGCGTGATGCCTAAGAGACGAAGTGTGGTTCCATCATCCCAATACAATGGGCCACCCGAGTCGCCACCTTGAAGCGTTGCACCACTAGTGGAACCCACAATCAAATGGGCGGGGTTTGTTCCAAATTCGGTTCCAGGCCACGATCTGAAAACAACGTCGGAGATCGTCTGCCGAAAGCGCGGGTCAACCCGCGCAGTCCCTGAAACCGAACCCCAACCAGCGATACGTAGAGTCTTTCCCCTTAAGTACCTACTGATTCCGCTGGAACTTATTTCGGGGCCGTTAGTTGTAATTACTTGCGCGGGAATGGCCTGATTTCTGGGTACGGCCGTGTTCAGTCGTAACATCATGATGTCGGTATTGCCGGCCATCGAATACTGATTGATCGTATAGACCGTTCCAGTCTGGCTATCATTTGATCCGACTCGAATGACAAACTGACCTGGAAAGGGGTACCAGTCGCCGGGGGTTTCCCAGTCGCTGGTGCCAAACGCAGCAACTCCCGGGACCCTTGGGCGCGGAGCTGGGTCCCAACAGTGGCCTGAGGTCAACACAATGGTTGGCGAAATCAAGACACCGCTGCACTGTAAAACCCCTCTTGGTTGTCCAGCCGCTTGGGGTTGCTCCATTCTCACGGTCGCATTGCGTCTAGGAGTACTGACGTCATTAGTCCCGGCGACGATCGCCGAACTGACGCTGCCGATTGCCTCATCCCCATTAATCGTTGACAGAGTCCACTTTTGATCCGTCGAATTGGCGCACGAGTAGGAAGTTGCGGGTGCGCCATTGAAGTTGTGTCGACCTCTGTGCAGGTTTAGGCACCGACCGGTCGATCTGTTTTTTAGCTTAATGTGTGCTCCGGCCGGAATTATTCGCCATTCCTGATCCGGGGTGTTGGCACAACTATAGACACTGATCAAACCACCTTCACGGTTCTGTGAGCCGCGATGAATATTCAAACAACGCCGAGTGCTCCGATTTCTAAATTTCATCCAGGTCCCACTCGATGATAATGTTTCCCACTCCTGGTCCGGGGTGTCCGCGCAATCGTACAAAGTGACGGAACCACCTTCAGAATTTTCACGGCCTGCATGTACGTTTAGGCAGCGACCAACGGATATGTTTTGAAGTTTGACGGTGCTTTCGGCAACGGCGGTTTGTGCGAACGACACAATCGCGATCATGGAAAGACTGGTTATCAGAACTCTTGTTTTTTGGAGTGAAAGCATTTGAAATGTCCTCGCCAGCCTGCGGGAAATCGAAACTGCCTCGTCAACGCCGATCTAAATGAACGCGAAAAACAGTATGTGTACTGTTCTTTAAGGCGACAAAAGTGTGTTGAGTCCCTCACGAAATTGTAAATTCCCTAACCGCGTTGCCCGGTTGATGCGGATAGAGGCCTTCAGGGTGTGCCGGTCAAAAAGCGACACAAATCTAAGCTCTCCGGCACGCACCCTGTGGGCGTAAAGAATCATCTGGCACGCAATTTCGCTGCTGATCGCCCAAATCACGCGTGGGTCACCGATATCACGTTCTTGCGCACCGCTGAGGGTTGGTTGTATCTGTGCGTCGTAGTTGGTCTGTTCTCGAAGCCTATCGTCGGTTGGTCGATGAGCGCGAGGGGAAACACGATTTACCCCACTCATGGATGTAACTCCAGCAGCACATTAGGCTCGGACATAAAGACCTTCTTCGGGGATGGGTTGCCGGTCCGTCTGCAAAACACTGTTCGAAAATCGTCGCTCGCCGTTTGCATCAACCCCACTGTTGAATTGTCCAAATCCTGTCCGACGTCCGTCTTATCTGCATGTACGCTCGAACGAGCGATTGAATGCCACGGAGGAATGACGATGAGGAATATTATTTCGGCTGGCACCAAAATACTGATATTTGGTGTTGTTCTTATTGGTTCCGGTAGCACGCAACCGATCAAACCTTCTAGTGGGTTCGACTCTTTTGTAAGAGAGTTGCCTGCCGGGAGAACACAATTAAGTATCTTTCGAGCGTCGACCCACACAGAGATTGTTGGAACGTGTTCGGGTGGAGACCTGGTCGCATGTGACATTCTAGCCACATGGTGCGACGACAACGATGGCATCGGGCAATGTGGTGGTGACGACAACCCTAATGGGTGCACATGCGTAGTTGACGACTAGAAGGAGTGGTAAGTCAGGGCTGTGGTTGCCAAGGACGCGCCACGGCCCTGATGACTCGGCCAACAGCGGACACTGCCACACCCCTAATAAGTATGGAAGATTCGCTGAATCTCTCCTCGTTCTGAGGATTTGGTTAGCGCCAACATCAGTAGGATTCTTGCTTTGTTGTCCTGCTGACCATTCGAGACAATCGCGGGAAAATTGTAGCTGGGGGGTGAGACAATTCGACCCTCTGGTACTCGCGACGTCACCACTGTTGGAACGCCGAGATCTGCAATTTCTTCCAATCCCGCCATCATTCCCGCACTCATTCTGCCACCAGCAAATGTTCGAACAACCAAGCCATCCATTGACTGGCGAGCGAACCTCTCGACCACCGACTGAGAGATTCCCGTAAAGTCACTCAATATCAATACATCCGGTAGGACGGTGACGCTTGAAATATCAAACTCCGATTTTGTCGTATGGGGTAGCATGGAGCGGTGATAGAAACGGACGCCGTCCGGATCAACTGTGCCCAGGTGCCCAATATCTGCCCCACTAAAAGTCTGTACTCGGCGATTATCCGTCTTCCATACATCGCGGGCAGCGCTGATGTCTTCATTTAGCACGACCAATACACCCTGACCAATCGCTTGTTCGTTTGTTGCCACCCGAACCGCGTTGATGAGATTAGCAGGCCCATCGGCCGAAACGTCGTTCGACGATCTCATCGAACCAACGAGTACAACAGGTCTATCCCATTGCACTGTTAGATTAAGGAAATAGGCGGTTTCCTCCATTGTATCCGTGCCATGCGTGATAACGATTCCAGCTAGCTGCTCGTCATTGGAATAGATTTCGTCTATTTGTCTCGCTAAACGAAGCCAATGATCCGGCGTCATTTTCGACGACCCAATTATGCTGAATTCCTCAACCCGAACCTCGGCGTATTCGAGTAACTGTGGAACCGCTTGAACCAATTCCGGTCCGTCTATCAACGGAGCATCGGTACGACTTGCGATCGTGCCGCCGGTCGTCAGGATCAAGATGTGTGGCTTTGGTTCAGTGCCGTCTTGGCCATTTGCAAATACTGCACAAAGAAGAAGAACCAAGACTGTTGTTAATCTCATATTCCGCGCCTGTATATCTGCCTGGTGAGAGCCCAACTAAGGGCAGTATTAGGGTCCGCTTTGGGTCGTTGCACTAAACCGCTCGTGCGGTAATCGGTTGTCGGGCCCCCGCGAGATTTTTCACTTATCCCTGCCCCACCCTGCTACGCCTTGGCAATAGGGCCACTCCTGTGTTGAGGTTAATGTTGCCAGACAACCAGACCTATTCTACCAAGCCGATCTTGGCGTAGACGGATTTTCAGCTTTTCGCAATTTTTGTATACTGTAGCGTCCCAGTTTCATCAGGGGAATATGAATGTTTCAAAAATTGTCGTCGGCAATCACAAACCGCCTCCCGACCGAGTTGGTAGAGCAGGTCAGTTTAGCCTTCGGATTTGATGACGGCACGCCTCAGGCAGTGGACCGCACGTACTACTGCATGGTACCGCAGCCACAAGCGCCCACAGGCTTTACACTGCACACTGTTAGGCACCTACCTGTTGGGCTTGCCGCCGCCGACGCCTGTAAACAAGAGCGTGTTTTCCTACTACCCAGTCACGAGGCCCTGGCGACGTTGCGAGAGTTGTTCAATGAACAAACTCGCCCGACCGTGACCGAGACTACGAATCCCGATATCGTAACTGAGTTTCTGCAGCGGACTGCGGATCAAATCGATGAGGGGCAAATGACCGTCACCAAAGGGTTGCTTTTGGTCGGCGGCGTCGTTGCATTGTTCAATCCCATCACCGGAATCGGACTGTTGGCATCATCGCTGGTCCCGAAGATTGGAGGGGACGCGGTGACGGCGGGCATCCGAACAATGGGCGGCAGAGTGAATGAGTTTGTGCGCAATCGTTCTGCTGAAAAAGCTGACGCCGATGCGGAAAAGGAATATGAAGCTGCACTACCCACGGTTTGTACCTCTCCGTTGCTGATGCGATTGTTGGCGATGTTCGCTGGCGACGAGCAGGTTGACGCAGACGATGCGCGAGCGGTTCTACTTGAAGTCGACGACCGCAACCGAAACATCGTTGTGCAAGCCATCGCACACATCTACGAGCCCATTATCAAAGATGGCGCGCATCCCATCACCGAAAACCTCAGCCGAGACCATCGTGCCTGGTTGAGTAAGTTGGTGGATGAGGCCACCGCTGCCGAGCAGACTATGATGAAGGCCGGGGCTGCCATTGCCCGGTTACGGTCTGTCAAAGAGCGGTCAACCGATCCGATCAAAGCCGCCCTGTCTAAGCTGGAGGTGCGATTGCTGCGTGAACCGACTCTAGTGCAAGGCTCGGCCTCTACACGAACCTTCGTGAACAATCACCTAACGATGCTGGATGAGGTGACAGAGAAAGGGTCTCTGACGGAAGACGCTATGGGGGTGGTTGCCGCTTATCTGAAATCGCTTGCGAATGGTGAGCCGGGCGATGCGGATGCGGCGTTACGTGTGATGGCGGCGTCATTGAATTAGGTGCCGGGCTGACGTGAAACCAAACCTTTGATCGGCGCACCTGAGGGGTACGGGGCGACATTCAGTCGGCCCCGTATCTTAAGTGATGCAAGCGCTATCTTAGCGCTCTTCTAAATATGCAATGAATGCGCTCGCGCTGAAACGTCGCGCCTGTGCGTCGCCCAACACGTCTGCATCCACTAATCCCTCTAACGCCGTGCGTACGCATCGTTGGTAGACCAGCAATGAGCTGTCCGTATCAATCGAGCACGGGATCTCCGGAAACAGGACGGTTTGCCGGCCGGGTACGCGGTGCAGCCGGTTGCGTACGCCACCTGGCCACAATACGTCGATGGTTGCTCGGCTGAGGTCGCCCAGGCCGAATCCTGCCACTTCACTGTGCTGCGAGGTGCGTCCACTGCCCGCCACTACAGGCTGCATCGCTACCCGGCCCTTCTGGAAACCCTGAACCGGAGTTACCTGAACAACGGCGCCAATACCATCACGGTTCACCCGGGCGTGCTGGATGATGCCAATGCTGCCGGCTGTATCCACCTTGATCCACTGGTTAGCGTTGCCGCTGCTAATCTCCACCGAAACATCACCGTTCGGATAGCTATCAGGCACGACAATGGGACCACCAGGCCCCGGTACGATAACCGTCTCCAGATACGGAATGGGCGGAAGGTCGTCGGCATCCGGTGCGAGCTCTTCACACTTGGAACCGGGTGCGGGAGCGGAGAAATCGCAAGGCGCCATGTAGGCGCTGACCAGTGCCTCGGTATCCCATGGGCCGCCGAAGTTAAATGGGTTCGCGAATGTCAGAGGTGGTTCGCCATTTGGGCCCGGTTCGAGTGTGGAAGCAGGAATATTGGTATTGGATACAGTGACGATATCTGCAAAACCATCATCGTTAAAATCGCCTGCTGCCATGGCGTGTTTTACCCGCAACTGGTGACGAGCACGATTCGCATCGGTAAGTATGGTCGTATCGCCGGTGAAGTTCCCGTCCCCATCGTTCTCGTATACCGCGATGGGGTTGTCGAGTGTCACCAAACCGCCGGGGAAAATATTGCCGGTAAACACGACATCACAATCACCATCGTTGTCGTAGTCGATCGATGCACTGCCCCACCCGAACGGCGTGGCCCCAATACCAGGTAACGGTCCGCCCGGCACCAGTGAGTCGACGAATGTCCCGTCGCCGTTCCCAAGGAACCATCGGCTTGGCTGTACACCTAGCAGTGGCGCCCCGAGCGCGGCAGAAAGATTCACGTCGCCGAAGTTTGAGCCGAAGAAGTCCATGTGGCCATCGTGATTGTAATCACAATAACTAATTCCCATCCACGATCCGGTCGGCGCAGCCCCAGTCCGGTCGATGGCGGCAGGCTGGTCCGTAAAACCACCCTCCCCGTCGTTTAGGTGCACATGCACCAGACCGCGGTTGCTGTTGGGCACACCCTCAAATGGGGAGACCGGCGAGCCGACATCTGGTACGGCGGCCTGGTCGTCTCCGGTCATGATGTCGATGTCGCCATCCAGATCGATATCTGCGGCGGCAGTGGCCCAACTGAACCCTGCACTAATCGATTCCGCGATCGGCTGCGCCTCACCTATATCGCATGCGACGTTAGGTTCGGGGCAAACTCGCATGCCGGCCAGATCGCGAATGCCCGAGGTGTCGCTAACATCCGTGAAGCTCAACCCCCCCTGATTCAGATACAGCTGATTCTTTTGGTTGCGCTCAGTTGGCAACAGGTAAATGGCGGTGAGATCGCTGGCGACAGCCGCATGGGAAATAAAAATATCCAGTAGTCCATCGGCATCTACATCCGCTAGCGTGCTCGAAAGCGCTACCCCGCTCGCGCTGCCTTCAGCACCCGAGACTGCGATCGCGAAACTGCCATCGCCATTGTTGTCAAACAGCACGTTGCCAGCGGTGTTAGCACCGACGCTCGCCATACCCAGGACAAACAGTTCCTGATCGCCGTCATTGTCCAAATCCGCTGCCACGCAGCCGGAGCTGTCCTGCGACTGCGCCTGTACACCTGCCTGCGCCGCGACATCGATGAAGGTCACCACACCTGTTTGGGCGAACTGATTTGCGAACAGTGAGTTGGAACTGCCTGGGCCGTTGGTGACGTAGAAATCCTCATCACCATCGTCGTCGTAGTCGAAAATGCAAGTGCCCGGCACACCGCGAGGTGCTAACGGCTGGCAGGCGAAACCAGCAACAAGCGGCACTACGGGTGCGTTGTCGAACGCCCCTGGGATAGCGGCCTCAATAGCGTCACGGCAAAACACTGATGCACCGGACGGCAGCGTGCCATCAATCAATACCTGGTTTTGCACGGCGCGCGGTGATGGCGTGCGCTCATATGCGCCGATGCCTGCCTCCGCCGGAAGTTCAGAGAAAGTAATGCCAGCGGCGCTACTGCAGCCCCAGAAAAGAAGCAGTGAGAGAGTGAGAAATACCCGCGAGTACGGGGCGTACAGTCCTCCAATGTTACCCATAACCAACCTCCTGATGGAACAAGGAAACTCTTTAAAATTAAGAGCTTATAAGTTTACATAACATCTGGGTCTGTACTGATAGTAGTCGTTGAGTGGCGTGTTTGCCACCTATCGGGTTTATTGCATAAACTGATGGCTCCGGCGACCATCACTTGGTAATGACTATGCCCGCGTTGGCGGCCAGGGCGGGTGCACAAGTGCGTGCGATATGAATCGAATCACAGCGAGTCTTTGCGCTTTCGGCGTTACTGGGAGCTCAATCCGTGTCCGCACACGTTCGCCAGACCACTACCACCCGGCGGATCGAAAAACCGGGTTTGCATGATTGCCAGATCGAGGAAGTCGGTCGCGCCATCGCCGTTGAAATCTGTGTTGGGATTCGCATTTGAAAAGAAACCGGCTTTCAGGATGGCCAAATCGTCAAACTGTACCACGCAATCCTGGTTGAGGTCGGCATCGCAAAGGTTTCCAATCCCATCGCCATCTGTGTCGCGCTGAGCTGCATTGGCCGTGAGAAAACAGTTATCGTTGTGGTTCGCTACACCATCTCCATCCACATCTTCCGGCTCCATCCGCACAGTCCACGCGGTAGAAAAATGAATGCTGGACTGCCCTTCCCCAATGACGTTGTACGGGGCGGGGACATCTTCGGCAGCCTCAACGGTGTAGCCAACGTTAAATACAGCCGATCCCGAGTTGTCAAAGCCCCCTGACGCGAATGAGTTGTAACCTTCAGGAGGAATAGACGCGCGCTCGTCGCCGGTAAAGAACCTGTCCTGCGATTCATCGTACATGTATTGCCCACCTGCCGCCGTCGACCAGTTGCGCGCCTGATGCAACTGCAAATTTTTTACGTCAGGTCCTGGCAACGGATAATGAAAATCGTAGATGTTCAGCGTTATCACATTGAATAGAGGCCAGCGTTCAAAGGAGGCAACATGTAGAAAATCCTGGTCCGGCGCGGCACGGCCGGTCGCGTACGGCACGACATCGCCGTGGCCGGCACTGTTGCCACCACTCAACGTCCAAGCATAGATATCTTGCTCCGGGTAACAATACCCAGGCGGTGAACTGTCGTCGATAAATGCAGCGAGGTCTATATCCCACGTGAAGGTGATAGTTTCTCCCGGGCGGTAGAGGAAGTTCTCAATCTCCTGATCGACAAACTCTCGAATACTCCCGTCGCTCAAAGTGACTTCTCCGCCACCCGTTGTACTCATCACCGTTGCGTGAAGAGCAACGACCATCCGATCCGGATAAGGATCCGGACAAAGCTCCCCAGCAATAGACATGCTCCCGGATAGCGCCCCGGTAAGCGCTAAAAAAAATGTAGGATTTGACATGACTCGTTCCGTCCAAGGGTCGCTACCATGCAATGGATAGTAGCAAACTGGTGCCTGGAACGGCACGGTCGGTGCTGGAGAGATCGAACACACCCGCTCCGAATAACTTACTGCTCGTTGGAATCGGGGTCGGCAGGTTCGCTAACAGTTGGTTTTTCGGGCGCCTTACTCTTGCGGTACTTCGCGCGGATTGCCGCTGCCCGCTCGGCGCTTGAGAGTTCCCATTCCGCTACCTGCTCGCGAGTAAGCGCGCCGCATGTATCCGCCATAACGCACAAACTGCGCACGTCGAACGGATCATCAATGTGGTAGCACGCCTGACCGTCCGGGCAGCTTCCCGGCATACAGCCCTGCTCTCCGGAACATGCCTTTGGCAGGATGCCAGTGCCATCGGGGCAATGCACCTTCTGGCGCGATAGGCACTTCTCCTGACAATCGTGCTTTGCGGTAAAACCACTGCCCCTGATCGCACACGGGGTTCCTGCAGGCTCACCGCACGCATTTAGCAGGAGGGTGGCCAGTACCGTGAAACACAGCCAGAGAATCGACCGCGTCCTCAAGGATTCCATCAAACATTCTCCTCAACCATTGCGCTCAGCAAAGAACACCGCGGGGCGTGTGATCGTGTCGGGCCACGCACGGCGCCCTGCCCCAATTTAGTGACTCAAGGCAGCCGATGCAATGTAGTGCTCACAACATCCATAAACGACATCAGCCCACCTGCCACGCCATCGCCCCTTTCGGAGCGTCCAACCCACACAACACTCAAGCAACAGCCTATAATCAACGGCTATGATTGGTCTAACCAATATCGCGCTTCGCCGCGGCCGTAAGATTTTGATAGAAAGTGCAAGCATGCAGGTGCATGCCGGCCAACGGCTGGGCCTGATCGGCGCCAATGGCTGTGGCAAATCGTCATTGTTTGCGATGCTGTTGGGAGATCTCGAACCTGACGATGGGGCACTGGCGCTGAACAGTGATGATGTAATCGCACACATTGCGCAGGAGAGCCCGACGGGCAGCAACGCCGCTGTGGAGTACGTCATGGACGGTGATGAGGAATTGCGCACGGTCCAGCGCGCCCTTACCGCATCCGCCCCGGACAATCCGCAGGTGCATGCCCTGCACGAGCGCATGCATACCATCGATGGTTACACTGCGCGGTCTCGCGCCTCGCGACTCCTGCACGGGTTGGGCTTTGCGCCGGAGGAATTCGACAAGGCCGTGCGCGAGTTTTCAGGCGGATGGCGGATGCGCCTGAATCTTGCACGCACACTGATGTGCCGCTCCGACATCCTGCTGCTTGACGAGCCGACCAACCATCTGGATCTGCCCGCTATCCTCTGGCTGGAGAGGTGGCTCAAACGCTACGAGGGCATTCTCATAGTGGTGTCCCATGACCGGGATTTTCTGGATCAGATCTGCACGCGTATGGCACACATCGAGCATCAGAAGATATCGTTGTACACAGGCAATTACAGTCAATTTGAGGCCCAGCGCGCTGAGCAGCTGGCGCAGCAGCAAGCCATGTTCGTTCGTCAGACCAAGGAAATCAAACACATTCAAAGCTACGTCGACCGCTTCCGCTACAAGGCTTCCAAGGCGCGCCAGGCGCAAAGTCGTTTGAAAATGCTGGAGCGCATGCACCTGATCGCACCCGCGCATGTGGACTCACCCTTTCGCTTTCATTTTATTGAGCCCAAAAAACAACCCGACCACCTGCTCGGGTTAACCGAGGTTTCGGTAGGCTACGGGGATCTGACTGTACTTAAGGACATCAACCTTAATCTGTCGGCCGGAGACCGTATTGGGTTGCTTGGCGTTAACGGGGCGGGCAAATCAACATTGGTCAAAGCGTTATCGGAAGGCAGTACCTTGCTGAGTGGCGAGCGTGTGATCAGTAAAGACACGCAAATTGGCTACTTTGCGCAACACCAACTTGAATTGCTTAACCCGCAACAAAGTCCGGTCGAACATCTTGCCAAGGTTGCCCCGGATGATCGCGAACAAGAGCACCGCAACTACCTAGGGAGATTTGGTTTCAGCGATGAGCGCATCTTTGAGCCCATCGAACCATTTTCCGGAGGCGAGAAAGCCCGTCTGGTACTGGCGCTGATGATACGCCGCGGGCCCAATCTGCTGTTGCTTGATGAGCCGACCAATCATCTGGATCTTGAGATGCGTCATTCGCTCAGCGTTGCTCTAATCGAGTACAGCGGCGCGCTGGTGGTCATATCGCATGATCGGCATTTGCTGCGCAGCGTGTGCGACGATCTACTGATTGTGCACGATGGTGTTGTCGACCGATTCACGGGCAGCCTGGATGAGTATCCCGCCTGGCTCAACGAGCAGGAACAGCGGCGCGCGGGGCGCTACCAAGAGCTCCCTGCCCCGGCGGAAAGCACTCGAAACCGCAAGCAGCAACGTCAGGCGCAGGCGGAAGCGCGTAAACGCTTAAAACCGATGCTGGACAAAGTGCGTAAGCTTGAAGCGGATATTGCCAACGATCGCGCGACGCTGGAACAGGTTGAGGCACAACTGGCGGATCAATCGCTTTATGCGGATGCGGGCCGAAAACAGGAGCTGGGACAACTTTCTAAGGATCGCGCAGGAATCCTGGCCAATATTGACGCGCTGGAGTCGCAGTGGCTTCTCGTCAGTGAACAACTTGAAGATATATCCGACTAGAGGGCAGACATCTTTCAGATGCAGCGGCAGCAACAACTGGATGTATTCGCGATCATGGTCGTAATGACTCTGTGCGCCGTGTGGGGCGCGCAGCAGGTCGCCATCAAGTTGGCGATTGCCGAAGTGCCTCCGCTGTGGCAATCAGGGATGCGCTCTTTCGGGGCGACGGTGCTGGTTGGTCTCTGGATCGTGCTTGCCAAACATCGTTGGACCACCGGATTACTCGGCCCGGGGTTGTTCGTTGGCTTGTTTTTCGCTGTCGAGTTTGGATTATTTTATTTTGCCCTTAAGCATACCGATGCGGCACGCGCCGCTCTGCTGATCTACACGGCGCCATTTGTTGTTGCCATCGGCGCACATTTTGGGATCAAGGGAGATAGACTCTCGCCACTGGGTTGGTTCGGCGTGTTTCTCGCCTTTATGGGCACAGGCATTGTACTGCGCGCGTCACTGGTCCTGGAAAGCGCGAAGCTGGTAGGCGACATTTGCGCTATGGCAGCAGGGCTGGCCTGGGGATTAACTACATTGGCGGTACGGATCACCGGATTGTCTGAGGCGGCACCGTCTCAGATTTTGTTTTATCAGCTGAGCGTCTCTGGGCTGCTCCTGTGCCTGGCCGGTCTGGTATTTGAAGGCGACATACGCATCCCTGTCAGCGGACTTGTCTACTCCTCGCTCGCCTTCCAAATAGTCGGTGTGGCAACAATATCGTACCTTGCGTGGTTCGCCATGCTCGCACGCTACTCCGCGACGACGCTTTCTGCGTTTACCTTTCTTACGCCGGTGTTCGGTGCGCTGGCTGGCGTGTGGCTTCTGGGTGAGCAGGTTGACCGCTACCACATCATTGCGCTTAGTCTGGTGATCAGCGGAATCGTTATCGTGAATCTTTATGGGCACCAACGGACGATTCCAGCCTCCGTCTGAGCGACGCTGCGACAAGCCGTTGAACCGCTGCGCGCAGGCGTGGTACTCACGTGCATACCAAGGGGGGGACTGCGATGAACAAACTAACCGGGATGTGTTTGGCACTGATGGCGCTGACGTTTGCACCCAGGGCGGGCGCTCAGGGAGAGATCGTCGATGGCAGCTCGAGCTTTGAGTGGGCGAATTTTGGCGACGGCTCGGGGGAATTTGTGGAATGGCAGGCTGGGCTGTCCAACTTCTTCGTCAACGGTGCGGAGCACCTTGGGCAGTATTGGTTTTACTTCCGCCACGAACAGGGCGTTAATCCCGGCGATGCCGATCCGCCCGCCTGGGACCGCGAGTACCCGTTCGGGCGGCCGACTCAGGAGCAATATCTGCAGCAACCCGCCGCGTTCGACCTGCGTTGGCAGGGTGTGGCAACGATGGGGTTTGATGCAAGATTGCGTGGGCGACTGGTGGAGCCGCAACCCGGGCGCGCGCGATTGAGTCAACGCCTGATTATCACCAATACCCGCGACACGCAGTTGAATCTAGCCATCTTCGCCTACGCTGACCTGGATGTTGTGGACATATTTGGTGGACACCAGGACACAGCTGCCATGATCGGGCGAAATCGAATCCGAATCGATGACCAAGGCTTTTTTGATTTCGCGGAGTTTGCGGCCCCCGGCGCGGCACACTTTAATGTGCAACCGTGGCCAAACCTGCGTGACTTCCACTTGATCGATTCCGGTCCGGATGACCTGAACCGTACCGGCCTGCCCTTTGGGCCCGCTGCCTTCACGGGTGCGTACGGATGGCAGCTATCGTTGGCGCCCGGTGAGTCGGCAAGTTTACCGTTAGCGTTGAGCGTTAACATGCCGGCGGTTGGCGGGGCCGCTTTGCTGAGTGATTCCTCCGCCGCCTCTGCCAGCAATCTATCGGCGCAACGCTTGCGCATAGCATCACGCATAGTTGATGACCCCGGCAATATTGGTGGCTCCGGCAATCTGTCTGCACCGGCGCCTGGCGGAGCGAACTTGTTGGGCGTCGCCTGGAGTGGGCTCTCTCATGTTATTTCCCCGGCAAATGGCACAGGGGGCGTACTGGGGTCCACCCATTGGGATCGGGTTAACGCACTCGCTAGCGACGCGACGGGTGTCGTGTTCGCGATTGCCCGTTTCTCACTTATCAGCATCAACCCAATCACAGGTGAAGGCACGCATCGGGCACAGCTTCCAATTGACAATGTGCGTGCCGCGAGCTTCTCCTCAACAACCCCGGGCATGCTATACGCCGTTTCGCGTGACGCGAACCAGGTGGACAGCCTAGTCACCATTGATGTCAGCCAAGGCACCGTGCAAAGTGTCGCGACGATTAGTGACAGCGGCATTGAAGCCTTGGCTTGGGACAGCGAGGGAAGGTTATTCGCCTGGCACGCACGCCCCGATGGCGCAGGCATGGGGTTGGTGGTACTGAATCCGGTAAATGGCCAGGTTGATGACTTGCTTCCCTTGGTTGGCGAGAATGCCAACGTCCGGGCGTTAACATTTGGCACCGACGGGGTGTTGTATGGCGCAAGGCATCGCCTGCATACCATAAACAAGACCACAGGCGCTGTCATCATGTTGCCTGGTCGCGGCTACTTCGACCTGGGTGGGTTGGCGAGTCCACCCCCGCCTATTTGAGCTTGGCCAGATCCGAACCTGCGGGTTTCTGATACAGCCGCAACCCGAATTCCGGCACTATCGCCAGCAGATGATCGAAAATATCTGACTGGATGTCTTCGTACACAGCCCATGCGGTGGTATTGGTAAAACAATAGATCTGCAGCGGCAACCCCTCAGGCCCCGCCCCTAGCTGGCGAACGATCAACGTCATGTCTTTGTGAATACCGCTGTGGTTCTTCAGGTAATTAAAGGCGTACGCCCGAAAAGTGCCAACGTTCGTCAACCGCCGTCGGTTGACCTCCGAGTCCCCGTGGGTGGTGAGTTCTTCGTTGTACTTAGTCAGCGCCTGCTCCTTGTTTTCAACATAGTCTTTCAGCAATGCAAAACGCCTGAAATGATCCACCTCCTCTCGCGTTTGAAATCGAATTGAGGAGACATCTACAAAAATCTCACGCTTGATGCGCCGTGCGCCCGACTGCGACATCCCACGCCAGTTTTTGAATGAGTCCGTGATTAGCCGATGCGTAGGGATCGTGGTAATGGTCTTGTCAAAGTTCTGCACCTTGATCGTGTGCAGTTGCACATCAACCACGTCGCCGTCCGCACCAAATTGCGGCATCTCGATCCAGTCGCCCATCCGTACCATGTCCTGTGCGGTGAGCTGCACGCTCGCAACCAACGACAGGATGGTATCCTTGAATACTAGCAACAGAATGGCGGTCATTGCCCCGAAACCGCTGAGCAGCAACAGCGGTGAACGGTCCAGTACCGCTGCGATGATCATCACGCCCCCGAAAATCCACACGATGATCTGCGCAAGCTGCACAAAGCCCTTCAGCGGGCGGTGTTTCGCGACGGATGACGCCGAGTAGATCGCATTCGCCGCGCTCAGCATGGCCGTCAGCGCCAGCGTCAGCATCAACACCATGTAACCCATCGCGACATTCCGTATGAGCTGCGCAATGGCTTCCGGTAACTCGGGAATAAACGGCACGCCGGTGTATACGATCAGCGCTGGCACCACTTGCGCGATGCCGCCGAACACGTTGTGCGCAACCAGCGCGTCATCCCATGTAAAGCTGGATCGCTTAGCGACTGACCGCACCGTTCTCACCAGCAGACGTTTCGCAATCAAGTCGATGATGACTGCGCTGATGAGCAGCCCAGTTACGCCGGCAATTGGCGGCAACAACGGATGAATGGCAGCAAGTTGTTCGAACATTGCATTGGAGATCCATAGTGGAGGGGCGCTGATGGTATCACTCAATCGCCATCAGCGTGCATCCTGGGCTGGCGCGTAGGTAACAGCTGCCGGGCGAGCATGTGCGAGTCGCGCAAACAGCGTGCCGACACCGCGCAAGCATGGTAATCTGGCTTCAGGCAGATATCAGTGGGATCCAGTTTTGGATGAGGCAGGGAACGCACGTCCTCCCCATGACGCGCACAACCTAAAATGCACGCGGTCGGAATCCGATCGGCGCCTGCGTGTACAACGGGCTGGCGGCCTGGCGCTGCCGACGGCGCGAACACTACTTGCGGCGGTGGGGATGCTCGCTGGCCCCGGGCACGGTGCTGCCCTCCCCTTAACCTTGAGCTCATCGTTGTCCTCACCGACGCAACCGGTAGCCTCTGAGGCAGCCCACGGCGAAGAACGATCGGCGACCTCCAATCCGACGATTAAGCTAAAGCTCACGTATAGCCGTGCTCTGCGGCATGCTCGCGTGCGTGCGCCCTCCGACAACTCTCGTGATTCAGTAGATGAAACAGATAACAAAACACCGCGCGGCACGGCGGTCGGGTCAAATATTGATGATCGACGGCCCGACGATCAGTTACAAGTCACGCTGTTCGGGCACCCGTTGACTATCGGCGGCGAGTACGGCGTCACGCCTGAGCACGAGCACGACTTCGAGTTTGACGAAGACCAGGACGATGACAGTACGTTCGTGGAGCTTTCATGGGCAATTGAATTCTTATACCAGTGGTCCGACCGCGTGACGGCGTTCTTCGATATCTCCGTGTTCTATGGCTCGGAAGTGCGCGATGAAGGCGGCTCGCTCTCCTCCGACAGCGGGCTGGACCGAGGGCAGGCGTGGGTCTTGTTCGAGGAACTATTTGGGTCTGACTTCTCCCTTCAAATTGGCTCGCACTACTTCTCGGAAGATCGTGAGTGGTTCTGGGACGAGTTGCTCGATGGTATAAGCGTACAGTACGAAACAGACGACTTTTTTGTCGACGTTGGGGTTGCTCAGGCACTGGCGCGAGAATCCACTGATGATGAGGGGATTGATCCCGAAGACAAAGATGTTCGCCGTGTCATCGCCACGGTGCAATGGGACTGGGCGCGACGTCAGTACTTGGACTTTTTCTTTCTGTCGCAACAGGATAATTCACGCACGCACGTACCTGATGAGTTGATCGATGAACAGGATGAGGATGAAGTCGACGCGGACGTGTGGTGGCTTGGCAGCCGCATGACAGGGCGGCTTAAATTCGATCGAATTGGTCGTTTTTATTACTGGTGGGATGCGGCGATTGTTCGGGGCGAGGAGGCCGTGATTGATTTTGATGACGCTGACGATCAGCCTGGAAAGCGGGTTGTCGATGAGGTATTTGAGAACGACATCGACGGCTGGGCGACAGACCTCGGAGTTACTTGGGAATCACGCCTTCCGTGGCGCCCCAGCCTTACGCTGGGATACGCCTATGGCTCCGGCGAGCCTGGCGACAACCGGCGCGAGGATCGATCTTTTCGCCAAACGGGCCTTGAAGGCAACAATGACCGTTTTCGCGGCGTAAACCGCTTTCGGTTCTACGGCGAGTTGCTGGATCCGGAGTTGTCGAACTTAAGAATATCGACCATCGCACTCGGCTTTCCGCTGCTTGAAGACAGTTCGGTGGAACTGCTGTATCACCGATACAACCAAGTTGAGGCTGTGCCGTTTTTGCGCAACGCCAAGATAGATCAGGAGCCGGAGGGTGAGGACAGAGATATCGGGCAGGAGCTTGACCTGGTTGTCGGGATTGAAGAATGGGAGCACGTAGAGTTGGAGATCATCGCAGCAATGTTCCGTGCCGGCAAGGCATACGATGAGTTCGCTGGCGAGCGCGCCGCGAGTTTCGTATTCAAGTTTAATTACAATTACTAGCGTATGACGACGGACAACACGTTGAATTACCCAGATGCCTGGGATGAATATCTGCTCACCCATAGACCCGACATTGGGTACAAGCAGTCCTCTTGGTGGGCCAGGTTTCTCGCCACCCGCGGCTGGGGGAGTTTTGGTGTGTTTTTCGGTGAGGGCGAAAACGTGCTTGGTGGTGCCCGTGTTCTGGTCTACTCGTTCGCGCCCGCACAGTGCTATTACTACATTCCCGATGGCCCGGTACTACCGGAGGCGCCGGCCGATGCACATGCCATGTTCGCGGAATTAATTGTTCAGATTGACGAACATCGCCAGCGTGAATCGTTTGCGGTTAGTCACTTGCGACTTGAACCGCACTGGGTGCGCCGCCCTGAATTTGTACAAGGCTGCCGAGAGGCCAGCAGTTGGAAAGAGCCGCGCGATACGCTATGCGTCGATCTACAGCAAACAGACGACGCTATTCTCAAGCAAATGAAACCCAAAGGGCGCTACAACATTGGCTTGGCACGCCGAAAAGGCGTGTCTGTGGTGGAGGACACATCCCCGCAGGGTCTCGCGGACTTCATCCGGTTGTACAAAGAGACGTTTAAACGCCACGGCATCGGGCGTCATTCCTCTAATTACTTTCGAAAGTTACACGCCGCGCTTGTTGAGCAAGATACGGGGGCGATTTTCTTTGCCGAATATGAAGGTATTCGCCTGGCGACGGCGATGGTGCTGTACTTTGGCAACACCGCCACCTACAAATACGGCGGCTCAACCCTGCTCCATCGCAATCTCATGGCGCCATATCTTTTGCACTTTGAGGCCATGCGTGCAGCGCAATCCAGGGGATATCGCTGGTATGATTTCTACGGCATCTCCGCTGCTGACAATCCCCACGCCAAATGGGCGAACTTCAGCGCTTTCAAACGCAAGTTCGGTGGTCAGGAGTTTAACTTCATTCCATCGCTAGATTTTATCTACGACAAGGACGCGTACAGGATCTATCGCAAGTCTTGAATAGTCGTTACTCGGCATGTAGCTGGAGGATTTCGTCCTTCAGAAGATCGCGAATATGCACGTGCAGATCGTGCTCAAGTTGCATCGACGGTATCTCCGGGAACGCGGTACTGAACACACCAATCACCTTGGCGATGCTCATTGGCTCGTCTAACAAGCGCCACAGCGCCGCGCTGGTGGTGTTCATGCGATAGACGGCCTCGTATTTGGAATCGGCGATGAACAATGCGCCGGCCATCGTTCGGGTGGTAATGCCGGGCGCTCGTTGCAGAATATCTTGAGGATGCATCAGACCTGTGCGTTTGCGTGATGGGGCACCTTAGCCAGACCTGGTTCAGAAACAGGCGCGCCGAACACCGACTCCAACGCTGTCACCGCGGGCGCCCCCCGACTGTAGCGCAGCGTGTAGCAATCGGCACTGTCGACCACGCTGTGTAATGTGTCAAGCAAATCGAAGGCAGTGACCTGGCGCGCGAAGTTCTGAGCGATTACCTCCTCCAGCACCATTTGTTTACTCACTGGCAATAACTGTGCCTTGCCACGCGCGCGACGCTGCAGCATCACAATGCCGCGAATCGGTGCGTGTTCGCCAAGCGGCGCCAGCTCAGCAGTGTTTAGATCGACGTACATGTATTTATGGTTCGCTGGACCTAAACGTGAGGCAAGATACCGCCGCATCTTTACGCCCATGTTGGCGGGGAGTGGTAAGCGAATTCGGGGCACAATGCCCGGTGCGACCCCAGCGTGGGTGAGGGGCTCAATCGGAAGCACGTCGTCGCAAAATATCCGGTGCCCCGCAGCGGCCATATATGTACTCAGTGTACTCTTGCCGGTGCGAAAAGTCGTGGGGAACAGAACCAAGCCGTCGCCAAACATGGCGGCCGCACAATGCAGACACAACATGCCCTCGTTTTCTTCCACATGCCAGTCAATGAGTTCGCAATGTAAGCCACACAGACCTGCGACGGTGGTGCGACGTATCTTCTTTCGCACCAGCGAGGGGGTGTTAAAGCGCGAAGACACACGTCGGTAGCCGCGCTTGGTCTTGGTGACCCGTATTTTCGGCCGGGCGGGTTGCAAGGCGGAAACATCCTGAATTTCCCAGCCGCGTAACACCTTTCCCAGCCCTTCTATCAGCTCATCACAACCGTCGAACTTCACGGGCGTCGCGACGCCCTTCAGTGCGACCAGCCTCACCCCCACAGCCTCACCCTACCCTCGTAAGAACGTGTGAGACCGCTCCACATCCTGCGGCAGTGTGGCGCTTGTGCCTGCTGCGGCAATCGGCCCTCGCCGATTACGCATGGGCTTTCATACAGCGCTGACCCTAGTCCGAGTGCGAGCGCGATCTTGATCTGGAGCTCTTGGAACTGCCCGACTTGGAGCTGCCTGACCTGGAGCTGCCTGACTTGGAGCTGCCTGACTTGGAGCTGCCTGACCTGGAGCTGCCTGACTTGGAGCTGCCTGACTTGGAGC
>CBDUQI010000101.1:0-20155 GCA_965369325.1 uncultured Gammaproteobacteria bacterium | reverse complement strand
GAGGTCTGCCTGCGGGTCGGCCCGATCCACTCAAAGTCCACTGTGCAGCATATCGTTGAGTACCTGGACGAGTTGGGCTCGTATGTACAGACGCGATCGGAACACGCGGAAGGCGTCAGACAGCACTTTGTCCTGGCCATGCCGAGCGATGATCCTAGACAGCAGATGAGTGAGTTGAACGCTGCCGGCTATCCGGATGTGCAATTGCTACGGGCCGCCCCGTACAGCGGACGCATCTCCATCGGGCTGTACAGCCGGCTGGAGATCGCGCAAGACACCCGCGCAAAACTTGCGCGCGCGGGTATCGAAACCCAGTTACAACCGCGCATTACCTCGCCGCAAGTGTGGTACCTGGACGCCGCCCTGCCGCCCGAAAGCTCGACGTTGAGCATCGTGGAGCAGTTACGCGCCGTACATCGCGATCATCCGATCACACCTACGGATTGCCCGCCCGCGCTTGCCCAACATCTGCAGGACACGCCATAGGATTCTCCTTTGAGCACCTTCCCGCTCCGGCGCTCTACATAATCAAAACATCGCCGGTATCGGTCGGCACTGCGTCACGAAACCCTGTCACTACGCGCCTTTTCGGGCTGCGAATCCGACGTCGTACACAGTCTTAATTCCGCCCTTCACCTACGCTCTCCTCAGGCCATTGTGTCTGGGCTACCCGCCCTGGACACATCGGGATAAGGAGTTCATTCGTTGGCCAGGGAAAACGATACGCAACGCGCTCGCGCCTATCTAGAACCGTTAGAGACTCACATCCTGTACTCGGCAGACGTTATGTCTGCCGCGATGAATGCGCTTACCAGTGAACCCCACGACGACCCCACCTTACTCAAGGTATTACCTGAATCCGCTGTCGCCCCGCAGAACCCTTTTGCTCGGCTGACCGAGCTTAACGATGGCGGGACGCTGGTCGGACTACTCAACGGTTCACTCATCGCCGCCAGACGCCGGCGTAAGAAAGACACTCAAGACGATCTCGCCGACAACCAAGTCGAAAACATGTTTCGCAGCAAGGACCAACTGTAATGACCACCCAATCGGTCACCAAAGCACCCGATACCCCCAACCAAAACCCGTCACGAGAGCCGGCCACCAAACGTATATCCGGGCCATCTCGATCAGGGTTCAGGCATGCAACCACAACGCTGCGAAAGCTGCGCTCGCCGATTGCCCGAATCAGTTTCGCGCTTATTCTGCTCACCGTGAGCATCTTGCTTTTCGGTCAGTTTCTCGGGCTCGCCCCAGATCCATCGCAGGCGCAACTGCAGGCTCGCAAGACCATCTCTGAAACATTAGCAATACAGCTATCGCAAGTCATTCACAATGATGACAATCGTGCTGCCAATGCAATTTTGAACGTCATGGTGGAACGCAACGAGCAAATGCTGTCGGCCGGCGTACGCCAAGGCAACGAAGAGCTGTTTGCGATCGCGGGTGACCACGAACTTTACTGGGACAACACCTCGCACGATCGATCCACGGCCGAACAGGTGATCGTGCCGTTGTTTGACGGAAGTACACGCTGGGGCACTATTGAAGTACGCTTCTCGCCACTCACGCAAAACGGAGGCTTATTCGGGCTGGGCGCCTTCCCGGTATTGGTGCTGTTCGTGGTAATGAGCAGTATCGTGGGGTATCCGTTGCTGTTAACACGCGTGCTGCGCGCGTTCGATCCCGGGTCGGTAGTACCAGAGCGCGTCAAATCCGCCCTCGACACTCTATCAGAGGGAGTGCTCATCCTGGACGATCAGGCGGAGATTGTGTTTTCCAACAAAGCCTTCGCCAACAAGTCCGGCATTGTTGAAAGTGAACTCATGCAGCAGGCGATTTCATTTTTCGACTGGGAGCTGTGCGAACCTGACGCCACCGAGGGGTTACTTCCATGGCAGGCGATGTTGCAAGGAAAACCGGTCCCGGAATCCGTGCGAATGAAGCTGCAAACCACGTTACTTGAGAACTACTTGCTAGTCGTAAAATGCTCCCCTATATTCGGCGCCGGCAACACCTTACGCGGCGTGATGGTAACGTTCACGGACATTACTGCGCTGGAGACCAGAAACAACGCCCTCAAACGCGCCCTCGCGCGATTGGAATCGAGCGAGCAAGAAATCCGTCGCCAGAACGAGGAACTTCAGATACTGGCAACTCGAGATCCGTTGACCGGCTGCTTTAACCGCCGCTCGTTCTTCGAGGGCTTCGACACCCTCATTGCACAAGCCCGCGCAGAGGGCACCGGCCTGTGCTGCATCATGGCGGACATTGACCACTTCAAATCCGTTAACGACAACTATGGCCACTCCATCGGCGATAAAGTCATCGTCGCGCTGGCCAACACATTGGTAGCAGAGTCGCACACCAATGATCTGGTGGGCCGCTACGGTGGTGAAGAGTTTTGCGTCGTTCTGCCGGAATGCGATGTCGACAAAGCCATTTCGCAGGCGGAGCGGATTCGCGTCGCGGTCGAGGCGGGCAGCAGTGACGAAGCACTTGTGAAACTGCGGATCACCTCCAGCTTTGGCGTGGCTGAACTGCGCGAGGATACCGAAGATGCGCGCGCGTTGATGGACCTTGCAGATCAGGCTCTTTACCAGGCGAAAGAAACCGGCCGGAATCGTGTCTGCAACTGGTCACCGGCTCTGCTTGAGAGGGCAAAGGACAAAGCCGCTGGCGCGGGCGCGGGCGACACGCAGCTAGCTCCCACAGCAACCGTAGACACCGAGGTGCCCGTACAAGCTTTATCGCCGAGTTCCGCACCGGCCGCTGACCCGGCAATGATTAGCGCACTTGAGCAAAAAGTCACTGATCTACAGGCAGCGCTTCGCATGCGTCCATCTGCTGATAACACCAACATGTCTGGCCGTGTTTTGTTGCTCGATCGCATCAGCCAGGCGATACTAAATGCCTCCCGCACCGGACAGAAAGTGGCTGTACTTGCCGTAAGTATCGACACGCTCGCGCAGATTACGGACACGCTCGGCCACCGATCGGGCGAACAACTGTTGGAGCTGACGGCAACACGAGTGCGCAAGATGCTGCGGGAAACTGACTCAGTATCGGTGGAGAAAAGTGCAACCAACAACACCTGTGCCGTGACGCAACTGGACACCAACCAACTTGCGCTGCTGCTCACAGATGTTGACGACCCAAAGCACATCAACCGTGTGGTTGAACGGCTGTTTCGCGCATTCGACAAGCCGCTTGACCTGAATGGTGCCTCGGTAAAGGTGCGATGTCGCGTAGGGGTGAGTGTTTGCCCCGACGACAGCCCCGATGCCGAGACATTGCTGCGTCATTCCGTCGCGGCCATGCGCACCGCGCCCCGTGACGCGAGAATTGCTAAATGCAATTATTACTCACGCGAGATCAATGAGCAGGCAAAGGCGAGAATTCGCCTGGAAACCGAACTGCACCAAGCAATCGAACGGCGAGAGTTCGAGGTCCACTATCAGCCGAAAATCGACCTGCGTTCGGGTGACATCTCGGGCATGGAAGCGCTCATTCGCTGGCAGCACCCCGACCGTGGTCTGGTGATGCCGGGCGAATTTATTCACGTCGCTGAAGAGCTGGGACTGATCGACGAGATCAGCCAGCAAACCCTCATTGCGGCATGCAGGCAAACCCAACTTTGGGGCGATGCAGGGTTGGGCGCGGTGCCAATCGCGATCAATCTCTCGCCGAGCGAGTTTCACGACGGTTGCCTGGCCAACCGCGTCATCGAGCAAATCAAGCGCAGCGGCGTCGACCCGGCATTGCTGGAGCTTGAAATCACCGAGAGCCTAGTAATGCAAAATGTACACTCGGCTGTACATGAGATGCAACAGCTGGCTGACACCGGCGTCGGTATCACCATTGACGACTTCGGCACCGGCTACAGCGCACTTTCCTGTCTGCGTGACTTTCCGATCACGCGCTTCAAGATCGACCGCTCGTTCGTCACCAACGCTTGTGACAACCCGCACGATGCAAGTGTCATCAGCGGCATTGTGGCCATGGGCCACACGATGGGACTGGAGGTGGTGGCCGAGGGCATCGAAACCAACGAGCAGTTGCTACTGTTGCACGACCTTGATTGCGACATCGCTCAAGGCTACTTCATTAGTCGGCCATTGCCTCGCGAGCGAGCGACCAGCTTCATCGAGCAGGCGGCGGTGACGCGTGAAAAAATACTCGCCAGCTACCAACAACAGCGCATCAGCAGCGGCTTTCGCGAAGGCCCGTTGATCCCAGAAATGCTGGGCCTACTTAACGACCCTACCTGGGCCAGTGACGGTACACCGCATCGCGCCCATTGACGATCGTCAATGCTAGCCTTCGCGCAGAGGTTCAAGCGCTGCGGCGAGCTGTGCCCGTGAGCCCAGTGAACCATAGCGCTGATGCCGACAGAAGTGTGTACACACCAAGCGTTAGGATGAAGTGCACATCATCGCCGGGGGGAGTATTGGTAAGCCACGCGAGCAGCCCGAATGCGGGCACCAATACCAGCACTCGCAACCATTCGAACGCACGCCCGGCAGCAGCGTTGGTATGCAACCGTCCGATCGCAAATAGCGTTACCCAGAGCAAGGCGCATGGCAGCAACACGGCTTTTGCACCAGACCCGCTGTATAGCTCCCCAATCACAAACACCAACGGCACGGCCGCCAGAAACTGAACAATCACATAGCATTGTGACCGCCTCGGCATCGGTGGATCGTACTTGGCGAACCGGCTCAAATCCGCCCGTTGTTTCGGGAAGCGCGCTCGCACATCATCCGGCCGCCACCCGGTGCGCCCCACCCATACTTTGAACTTGTCGCGCCAGCGGTGGGTATGGATGGCATCGAACAGAAGGTAATCATAAACCTGCAGATTCGCCCAGAACGGGTTCCAACTTTGCAATGGTTTGCGCACACCAAATACAACCGGCTCATCGCTCAGCTCGTCCTGGTAGGTCCCAAACATGCGATCCCATAAAATGAGTATGCCGCCGTAGTTTCGATCAATATATATTTCATTCTGCGCATGGTGCACCCGATGATTGGCTGGCGTCACGAACACCTTCTCCATCCAACCCAGCCGGCGCACGTGCTGGGTGTGCACCCAGAACTGATAAATCAGATCCACCGCATTGACCGTGACAAACACCTCAAGCGGCATACCCAGCAGGAACAGCGGTAAGTAAAAAACCCACCCGAATAGGAAACCGGTACTGGTCTGACGCAACGCGGTGGACAAATTGTAGTCTTCGCTTTGGTGATGCACCGCATGTGATGCCCACAAGATTGATATCTCATGACTGCAGCGATGGAACCAGTAGTAGCAAAAATCGAAACCCAGCAAGGCCAACAACCAACAGGCAAGCCCCCGAGCCGATAGATCAAACCAGGCAAGGTCCACCTCCAGCAAAGCGAAGTGCTGCAGTACAAATGCCCAGATGGTGGCCGGCAAGATCCGCGTAAAGTACCCAAACGTGGTGCTCAAGGTGCCTGCGCTAAGGCTGTTGATGGCATCATTCGCCCGGTAGTAGCCAGTGCCACGGACGCGATCCAGCAGCAACTCGCCAGCCAGGGCTAGTAAAAAAAACGGGATGGCGAGCGCAATCAGATCCATACTAAAACAAACACTTGCATCAACAATCGCATAAAGCCACGATTGTACAATGAAGCTGGTCTCAGAAAAGCTGCACATACTGCTGCGCGCGGACTGGGGTGCGGACCCTTCTTTGCCACGTAGGGGGCATGAGTTGGGGCCGGCGAATCGCACCGAAGTGTTTGTTCACCACACCACGATTACGGCTGCGGGCGACACGCCGAACGAATGGCCGGATCTGTCGCAGGTGCGCAGCTGGATGCAGCGCTTGCAGAGAATTCGGCCCGATCTGGGGCTGGATGTCCCCTACAACATGGTGGCGTTCTGCATGGCCGATGGGCGCCTGGTGCTCGCCGAAGGACGCGGACTTAACCGCGTGGGCGCACATGCCACTCACCACAACCGCTCGGCGCTGGGCATCGCTTTTCAGGGCAATTTCCAACGTGAGCCGTTGCCGCAGCACATCGATACGCAACTGCAAACGCTGAGTGAATGGCTGCGCACATTACGCGAGCAACAAGGGTTTACCCACCTCGGCGAGGCGCGACCCGCGGGCAAGCGGCAGGTCTGGGGGCACCGAGATGTGTCTGCTACCCTGTGCCCGGGAGAGCTGATGTATAACAAGCTTGAGCAAATACGCTTTATTGAGGAGGATCCTGAGCAAGCCATGGACCAAGCTACGTGGAAGCTGGTGCAACGCGCCCTGCAGGCACAGCAGCCGCCTCTGTACGGGGGCAAAACCATCGACGGGTTGCCAGGGCGCAACACTGACATCGCCCTGCAGGCATTTGAGCGTCGCGTGCAGTTAGAGGTACGGGGCGTCATTGGGCAGAGCAGTTCCCCCGAGGCCAGCGTGTGGCCGGCCACACGCGAGCTGCTGTTCGTGAGCGCCGGAACACAATGGCTGGCGTAACGCAGCACAACGACTACCGCCAGTGCCTGACGGTCAACCTGGTACTGGGGCTCGTTCTGGGGCTGATCGGCGCCTGCGGCACGCCAGCGCCGGGCGCTGACCCGAGCACTGCTTTGCCTGCGCAAACCATCAATCCTGCGCCGGACGTCACGGGCTCCACCCAGGCGCGCGAGACCCTTGGCGACTTGCCCCAACGGGTATTGCATCTCATCGCAACCCGCCGGTTCGCCGAACTCGCCGATTGGGTTCACCCCGACAAAGGGCTGCGATGCTCGCCACACGCGTTCGTGGACCCTGTGCGTGACATTCGTTTACCCGCCGCCGCCGTAGCCACCGCCGACCGCGATCAAATTCAGCACCTTTGGGGCCAATACGACGGCACTGGTGACCCCATCCGGCTGGACGTTGAGCACTATATTCAGCGTTTCGTCTATGACGCGGACTACTACAACGCGGCGCAGATTGGTTACGACACCGTACTTGGCACCGGCAACACGATCAACAACGCTCGCGAGATTTATCCCCACGCGCATATCGTCGAGTATCACTTCGCAGGTTTCGACCCCGCCTACCAGGGGATGGATTGGAAGAGTCTGCGACTGGTGTTTGAACAGCACCAGCAACGCTGGTATCTATCCGGCATTATCCACGATCAGTGGTCGCCATAGTCAGATCGGGCGCGCTGCCAATCAAGGCTCGGCGGGGCGATAGATCGGCGCATCCGGATTGAACGCGAGCCACGCGAACGCAAAATGCACACCACCGGCAAGCGGACTCAGCGAGCGCCCGCTGTGCGGGCCCGATGTGGCCCGCCCCATCAGATTCCAGTGCGATCCACTCTGGCGATCCCGAAAACCATCGCCATCCAAGTCAAACGTCAGCCGTGCCCCGTCCAGTTGGGCTACGTAGGCAGTGGCGGCCGCGACCCGCCTGGACTGATCGATCTGCCGTTCGTCCAATGGCGAGAACGTACCGTCAGGTCGTGCGAAAACAACGACAGCCACACTGTCTACCTCATCGTTAATCACCCCTGCCTCTCGCACCACCGTAAACGGGTAGATCTTTTGATGCCTCTGCCCCTGCCGCTCGACGCTGACGGCAATCACTCGCTCCATTGGTGCCAATCGCGGGTCCAGATCGCCGTCAAAGGCAAACGGCGTACCGTCAGCGCGATCGTAGCCCACGTAAGGATTATTGCCATACTCACGTCGGTAACCCGTGCGCTTGGACAATACCTCGCCGCCTGGGTGGGTCTGCGAGAAGTCGCTGAACGCCACGATACTCGCCGCCACCTGCGTTAGGTTCACGCCCGTGTACTTGCCCACCAGCCCTTCACCGGTGAACTGTTGCCACCAGCTCTCGCTCTGTCGGTCGTACATCACCATATCGCTTAAGCGAAGCCGCCCGGTCGTGCCAAAATCAAGCGTCTCGCCCTGCACCCGCCGCTCGAACACCAGCGAGGCGTTGCATAATGGGCAAAACGTCACGGCGATCGGCACCCCACACAACTCATCGTTCACAATCTCGTGCCAGATGAGAATTTGCACTGGGTAGGCGCGCGCGCCGCACTCGCCGGCCACTACGATCACCGGCTCGTACGAGGCCACCCAGTCAGCCGCCTCGCTCACCCGTTCGAATCTGGGGTGGTCTATCGCGGGAATCCCATCCTTTGGCGGCCCACCCGATCTTACTTCCGCCAGATCGATAGCGCGGCGTGAGAAATCGGTGCGCGGCCAGGCCTTGCGAACATCGTCCATTTGCCGGGCACCCGCGCCAGCGACTGCCCCAAGCCCAGCGGCGTTTAGGGCGACCGCCGTGTGCTCGCCCATGAAGCGACCGACAGGGGTACCCTGCACCAGATACCATCCCCCAACAGACAACGCCGCCACACGTAGCACCCGCACCGACCAGGCGGTGGAGGTCCAGAACGCTCGTAACAAACTCAGCACATCACGCTCCCTATTACCGGGGCACCATTGTCCGGCTGCGCGTGGCCCAATGCCAATGGGCCGGCGCGCCGACGCCATCGCGAATTATCCACAGCAGTCAGATATCTTGATGACTGGCCTGGGTGGCGTTGTCGCGAATGTTCTCGAGCAATTCGTCGGCCCGGCGAGCAATATCTAGAAAACCGGTCTGTTTAGCAGACTCCACCAGCGACCGTAACGCGGGTGTCGGCGCCGTGGCCGGGTATTGTACACCGTGGGTAATCAAACTCAGATGCTCCAGTCGGGCGGAAAGGGCAGTGGCAACAAACCCCTGCTCGCTCGCTTGCGAAATCACTTCAGAAAACAGGCCAAGCGCCGGCGCGACATCCTGCAGCGCGGCAAGTACACGCGCATGCTCCAGTTTGACCGACAGCTTCAAACTCACGTCCTGGCTTTCACTGTCCACCAGCGCCGCCTGTGCCCCCTGTAGTGTGGTGCGCGCCAATGGTGCCTGCCGGCGCGCAGCATGCAGACGTGCCATCAGCGCCTGCTGCACCGCCCGCCATCCTTGTCTGTTCAACGCCAACGCCTCCCCGGCCCGTTTCAGGCTTCGCCCTGCCCGCACCAGATCTTCCTGCTGCAAGGCCATCCGCGCCAATGCCAGATCGTTAAAAGCGGCATTCCCGTTTTGTTCAAGCGCGATGCGCAATTCACGTGCCTGCTCGTGCAACGCGACCGCCGCGGGCAAATCGCCCTCATGCGCGGCCAGATCCCCCAGCGCCGTCAGAGCATGCCCTTCCGCGCTGCGGCTGCCCACCTCTCGGCTGAGCGCCAGTGCTGCTTCCAACGTCACCCGCGCGGATGCAAGACGCCCCTGGCGCATCTGCACATCGCCAAGTTTTCGTTGCGCCCAACAGGCATTCATTCGCTCGTCAATTTCAAGGAAATTGCGATAGGACTCATTGAGCAAAGCGCTGGCCTCATCCACCCTGCCGGTTTTCAAGTAGATTAGACTCAGGTTGTACATGACTTTAGCCGAACCCTTGCGGCTTGGAATCCGACGGTATATCTCCAACGCCTGCGAGAACAACTCACCGGCTTTTTCCAATTGCCCGTACGCTGACCAGGTGCTAGCAACATGACCCAACGCGTCCGCCTCACCTCGCGGGTCGCCCACTTCGCGATACAACTCCAGTGCACGCTCGAAGTGTCGCCGTGCATCCAATCCGCCGGAGCGTCCCACCACGACACCTAACTGGTCCCAGGCTCTCGCTTCACCGTGACGATCACCAATCTGCTGATAAGTGGTGCGCACAGAGGCGATAAGCTCACGGGCTTGTTCAACCTCGCCCTGTCGGGCCAGCACATCCGCGAGCTTCAGACGGGCACCGGCAGCACCGCGTCGATCACCCAGCGCCTGAAATATCTGCACCGCTTCACGTTGCAAGTCCGAGGCTGCCTGGCGATCACCGGCATACAGCGCAATTGCACCCAGCCGACTGGTATGGGCGGCGACTTGTGCTCGGTTGCCTATGTCTGCTGCGATCTCCAATGCCTTGCTCACCCAGGTGCGAGCAGCCTCGTAGCTTCCACTATCGGCTAGTGCCTCCCCGAGGGCCCCAGTGGCCAACGCACCTGCATGGCGATCGCCGTGCGATAGCAGCAGATCACGTGCGCGTTCCAACATACCACTCGCCTGTTGCGCCTCGCCCAAACTGCGCAAGCCCCGCCCCTCCTGCAGATAGGCGTGCCCCTCCCACAATCGTGCATCAATCTCGCGTGCCCATTCGCCCGCCTGGCGCGCCTGTTGCACCTGTTGTTGAAAATTCGACGTTGACTCCGCCACGCTGGCGGCTGCCAGCTCAATACGGATAGCACTTGAGGTATGCAAAGACTTTTCACGCAGCCTCCGCAACAGATCCGACGCCGCCCGCCCCTGCCCTGCACGCATCAGCGCGTCGGCCAGCGGCAACCCTGCGGCGATAGATTCACCGCGTTGTTCGAAATGCGCACGATACAGTGCCGCCGCCTCGGCAGGACGTCCTTCCAACTGGTGGTGTCTGGCTTCGATTGGCAGCCTTTGCACTGGTGCGAGCGCCCCCGTCAAGGTCACCGCTCGGGCCGATTGCTCACGCGCCTGTTGTTCATAGCCCAGCAGCGCGTACGCGCCTGCCAACGCGTCGTGAGCCAGTGCAGAATCCGGGTCCAACTGTACGGCTTCCTGCAGCGATGCGTGGGCCGATTGCGCGTCGAACCGACGCAGCGCCGCTAACGCCTGAAAGTATGCGGGCGCAGCGGCCTGGTTGGTCGGAGCACTCGGCATCGCCACCCCCGAGCGCAACACGTCCGGCGGTGGCAGCTGCAAAACACGCCGCAGATCAGCGCTGGCGTGGACGACCGCGGAAAGTCACTGACCGATCGCAACGGTACTACTGAAATCCTCCAACACGGCATGACTGCTCGTCTCTTGCAGACGCAACCGCACCTGCAATTGGTCAAGCTGCGCACCGGCAGGCGCGTATGCGCCCATCACCACCCAACGCACACCCAACCGGTCGCGAATCCGCTCCAGCGTAGCAGGTGAGAAGGTATCAACGGCGGCCAACTGCAGATCCGCGTGCATGCGACTGATGCTCTGCCCATCCAGCACCCGCAGCTCCAGAGACTTCCCCAATTCGCTGGCCAGAGTGTCCGCCAGCGCCGGGCCCAACCAGGCCTGCTGCGGATTGCCCGAGACGTTGCGAAAAGCCAGCACCGCAAGCCGGTTGCCGTACTTGCCCGCAGGATTCTGGGCAGTGTGTTGGTCGCCACGGCTCAACCATTGTTGGGACACAGGCACCAGTGCCGTCAACACCACCAGCAGCACCAGCCCCAACAGCAGTCCGCCAAGCGGGCGCACTTTGGACAGGGCGGGCCGATAGGTTGCGTCCGGGCTCGATGGGAGGACGGGCTGAATAGGCTGCTCAGGAGGCAACGCCGGTGCTGTTGCTGTTGCTGTCGCCTGCACCGGTGCTGCACCAGGTTGGGCGGCGGCGGTCAATTCACCCACAAAACGGTATCCACGTCGATGGATGGTCTGAATATAAAGGGGGTTCTGGGCACTGTCGTTCAGCGCGTGACGCAACTCGCTGATCACCTGCGGCAACGAGTTGCTCGACAGGTGCTCCGCGCCCCAAACTTCATCCAGCAATTCGTCTCGGGAGACAACGCGCGAGGGGGAGCGCAGCAAGTGCAGGAGCAACCGAAAAGCCTGAGGCCTGAGCTTTACCTCTCCCTCAGGCCCGTGAAGTACGCCGGCCTCGGCGTCGAGTAAAAAAGGTTCGAAACGGTAGTGCATCCTGCAACAGCATTACTTTGATTCTTGTCGGGCCATTATTGTACATAATTACAAACGAATCACCCGCTATGAACCCGGCAGCCCTGGAATCCGCAGGGCTGCCGCTATTTTTGTCGCTGACTACCAACTATAGGCAGCGCTGATTCCCGCCCATCTTGGGCGCCCGTAGTACTGCTCGGTGAGGCCAAAAACATCCAGGCTAGAGAGGTCAAAGGTCTGCACCAGATACTCCTCATCCGTCAGGTTATGAACGAAGGCGGAGAAGATCCATCGCTCATCTGCGGTGGTATACATGATGGCCGCGTTGGCTAGGGTGTACCCATCTTCGGTCACCGTCTCTGCCCCGGTCAGGGCAAAGAAATGCTCAGAGCGGTACTGAGCATCTGCCTGCAAAGCAAGACTGCCACCGGCAACATCGAACTCGTAACGAAGCAAGGTAGAGACATTCCACTCCGGCGACTGCACGGAGGTGGTAATGGGCGCGCCGTTGCCCAGGTCAACTTCTACATCGTTAAAGCCGACGCCTATCATTACGTCGAAGCCATCCCCCGGCAGCGCCTGCAACTCCAGCTCGAAACCGTTGCTCTCGCCGCTGGCGTTAGTCGTAATGGTATCGATGCCGATGATCTGGAATGCCTGATAGTCGTTGTAGTCGTAGTAGTAGGCAGCGCCGTTTAAGCGTGCGCGGCCGCCGGCAAAGGTCCACTTGAAGCCGGCCTCGAAGGCATCCAACTCCTCAGGCGCATAACTTAAGGTCGCGTCGTTATAGTCCAACGGTGGCGACAACGGGAAGATCGGAGAGTTAAATCCGCCCCCCTTCACGCCACGATTGTAGCTGCCGTACAACAGTAGATCGTCGCTAGGGCGAAAGTCCAGGCCGAGGCGCGCCGACCATACGCTATCATCGCGCTCTCCGCTGTAGGTGGCCAGGGTAGCCAGAATGTTCGGATTGCCGTTGCGCAACTGAGTACCGGGAATGAAGTCCACCACGTTGGTCGTGAAATCGTGCGTTTTGTCGTCGTTAATCCAACGATAGCCTGCCACGCCGGTGAGGCGGTCAGAAAACGCGTACTCAACCTGACCAAACGCCGAGATGGATTTGGTCGTCGTGCGGTACGGATTGTCCAGCCCGCTGATTGCCGGTGTGTCGCTGTTCGGGTCCAGGAAAGGTTCGGTCTGGGCACCGTTAGAATCGTTGACTTCCAGATCCAGGTAGTAAAGCCCCGCCACCCACTTTAGCGTATCGCTGTCACCGGCGATCCTCAGCTCCTGAGAGAGCTGCTCGGCATCGGTGGTGAGAAAGAAGTTAAAGAAGTTAACCGGCGAGGCATCAGAATCCTCGGTGTAATCTCGCTTAACTGTCTGCACATCTGTGATTGAAGTGAATGAGACATTTTCAAAATCGTACTTAACGGTGGCGGTTGCGCCAAAGGTTTCAAGATCGTTGAAGCCCGGCGAATCGTAATCACCCGCGAACACATCACCATCGTTATCGATGTACCCGAGCACCGGATTAATCTCATTCGGTGTCAGCTGACCGGGCAGAACCGAGGAGACATTCTCGAAGAAACCTGTGCGGATGTCTTGGGTAGATCCACGCACATTGAGCAGCACCTCGCCATTGTCGTCATCAAACTCGTAGAGCACTTGCAAACGGGCAGCTTGGTCATCTGCATTGTTCAAATCAATGCCGGTGAAACGGTTGGTGATATAGCCGTCGTTTTTGTGCGTGGACACCGATGCACGCACCATCAAATTATCACTCAGCGCACCGCCCACCGCGCCTTCTAACTTCACCTGGCTGTACTCGCCGAGCGTCAGTTGAGCATAGCCGGAGAACTCCTCACTCGGGCGCACCGTAACGAAGTGCGCCAGCCCACCGGTGGCGTTGCGGCCAAATAACGTACCTTGCGGTCCGCGCAGGATCTCCACACGTTCCATGTCAAAGAGCATAAAACCCGCTCCAGACATCTGGCTGATATAAACCTCATCCAGATAGATCGCGACCGGACTCTCCACGTTGGTGGTAAAGTCGCTGTTCGCAACACCGCGGATACCAATGGCGTAGTTAGCCTCACCATTAGGTTGAATAGTGCTCACGCCGGGCGCCAGTGCGGTGACTTGCTGCGCGTTGGTATAGCCAAGCTCGCGCATTTGGTTACCGGTCATGGCAGACACAGCAATGCCGACGTCCTGTACATTCTGCTCACGCTTTTGTGCGGTGACGACGACTTCCTCAAACACCTGCGCTATTCCCAGCGATGGCACGGCAAGACACGCCGCAATCACAAAATAGCGCGAGCTGCCAAAATAGTTTCTCATCCCAAATCCTCTTTCCGATAAGCACTGATGGCTTATCAGCGTTACTGCACGCCGATAATCACCGCGGTGGAACACGTATAAACCGAACTTGCCGTTCCCAGGCACCAGTTCAGATCATTGTTGTCCTGTGGCCGATAGGCCGGCCGATCGCCTTCATTGCGATTGCAAAGGCAGCGCCCGCAACTGGTCTTGCCGCAACAATCGTTGTACGACACCACGTAATGCTTGCCGTCCGCCGGATTCTCGCAAGTGCCTATCCACGTCAGCGGCGACATCTCGGTTCCCGGCGGGCAGGCGTTTTGAGTGCCGCCGCAGCAACTGCACAAAAACCCGTCGATTGCGCAATAGCGCCAATAATCGCACTGCGTGGGGTCACCGGGATCTTGCGGGTTTCCCGTCTCCTGGGGCGCGACGCCGGAATCCTCTGCGCCAGTGGACGCGCGCGCGACCGGCAACAATGGCAACGATGCAGCCCCGACCAGTACGCCCCCAAGGCGGGCCAGAAAGCTGCGACGCGCGGTACGCTGGGCCAGCGTTCGGCTGGCCGTCTCGCCCCAACGATCCAATTTACTCATGAATGATCACCTTCGACGTGCTCATGCTGGCCGCGCAGGTACTCCTGCACTGATCCAACACCGCGCTCCTGCGCTTCAAACAGACTCTCAATATGCTCGCGCGAATTCACCAACCCCAGCGCAGAGACTGCGCCTTCAGCGTTGATCAATGCTGCAAACGGTAGTTTCGATACCCCATACTTACGCCCCGCCTCTTCGGAGATTAGATAGCGGAAGTCCTCAAGCTTATGTTCGCGCACAAACCCTTCGTGCCCATCGCCATCACTCAGCAACAGCACGTCCAACCAACTCTGCTCGCCGCGGCTGATCGAACGTAGCGCGGGCAGCAGCGTTTTACACACAGGGCAGGTTGGCGAGAGAAAAAACAACAGCGTGCTGCGCCCGTTCTGTGAGCGGCTGCCGATCACCACCTGCGTGCCATCCAGCGCCTGCACCGCCACTTGTGGTGCATCGGAACCGGCCTGCAACTGCTTGTTCATTGCCAGCGCGCCCGCAGGCGCCACCCGCTCGTACAGCACACCGACTTGCCGCGCCAGTGCAAAGCCGAGCACCGCCAGGGCCAGGCACAACACCCACAGAACAATGTTCGAGACAATTAGTAACTGAATCATGGGCCTGCCCGTGAGGCTGTGAGGTGGTGCCAATTGTGAATCAGCCGATCCGCAAAGACATAAATAACGGTCGCGGCTGTGCCGGCCAGCACAATGATGAGCATATCCAAGCGCTGTAAGACGCGCGCGTCTGCTGGCATCATCACCACTAAGGCCGCACATACAACAAACAGATTTCGGTAGATCAGCCAGCCGCTAATCCGGGAGACGCCAGAGGCTGCCGCCCCCCAACCGCAACCACAGTCAAACGAAGTACGACCGCGCGCTAGGTTAATCGCGATGGCCCCGGTATACAAAAGCAACAGGGCGAGCATCAGGCTCGCGCCGAGCTGTCGGGTCGACGGCAACGCAACGAGCACGATGGCCGCAAGTTCTGTGCTAATCAGCCCGAAAGCGGCAGGTTGCTGCGCCCACGAGGCAATCAACCGATACCCATCCAGTGCCTGCGCAAAATCACGCCAGTCACGCAGTTTGTGCAGCAATCCGCCGGCAAAGACCGCCAGCAACAGCACCTGCGCAACACGGGCACTCAGCGGGTCAATCGACAACCAATACGTGGATGACATCAGATTTCCACTCTTGCCATCATGCCGGGTCCGCCAGGCCTTGCTGCACCCTAGTGCCCATGTACCACGAAGGGATATGCCGCCAGCCCCAGCGTAATGGTGCGAGCAAACTCGCCGCCTTCTTCATATACATCCAACGCCATATCGGCATTGCTCACGACCAGATAGCTGGGATTGCTGTGGGTAACCGCAATGGACACACCCCAGGACTTTAACTCGATCCGATTAAGTCGCTTGCCACTTGCTGCCTCAAACACCCACACTTCGCTGCCGCCGTCCTTGTGCGAGCCTTCTTTCCCATCAGGATGCATCAGTACGTACAAACGGCCTTTGGTGCCGCCGTCCACCACATGCCAGCCGCCAGGGCGCCAGCTCGCCTCACGTAGTGCCTCATCCGCCAACGGCCACGGTTTGCCCAGCGTCGGCTGTGATCGACGAAAATCAATCGGCTGCACATTCCCCTGATAGGTAGGGAAGTAGTGTATGCCGCCCACCTTGCCGTTCTTGACGAACAACGGGTCGTTATCAATATCAATCACCGCATCGGTCCGCCACTGGCGGGCCTCCTTGCCTGCCTTGTCCAGTGCCATCGTAAGAATTGATCCATCGCTGCAAAAACTCGAAAAGCCACGCTTGCCGGTGGGAAACACAAAGTTGCACGCGGGCAATGGGATTTCCTGCAGGACTGCTCGCGCCTCTAGGTCGAGCACCGTGACGGAGGCGGCCGGCGTAAAGTTCATCACCAGCGCCATTGTGTCGTTATCGATCAGCTGGAATGCGTTCTTTTGCGTCACCACCTGCATGCGCCGGTTGGGCAGAACAATCTCATCCACCGGGCTCAGCGTCGCCGGGTCGAAGATGCTCAGCACGTCGGTCCGCTCACCGTAAGTGCGACGGCTGTGGAAGGTTTGTGTGGTGTACAGCACGCTGCGATCAGCCGGCAGCGCAAACGAGCCCATCATGCCGGCGTCGATCGCGCCCTTGTAGTTACGCGACTCACTGGCAACATCCACCAGCACCACCCGCCCGTCCAGCAGGCTATTGAACTTCATGTCGTGCGCGAACACCCAGGTTGAGGGCGGTTTCGCGGGTAGTTCCAATACATTCGGAATCGGTTCGACTGGCAATTCTGCGTAGACTGGCGGCAGCATCAGGCAGGCGCCCAGTACCACGCCAGCCAGAGCCCGTTGGGCACCTGGTGTCCCCATCATCATCACTCCCCCACCCGGTTTTGACGTACCCGCGCCATTCTGTCACATTGACGAACTTTAGGGCGAGCGTCCTAAAGATAAACCTGACCTCATCGCGTGTCAATCGGACAGTGATTGTTTGCTGTTATCCTGAGCGCACTTCCACGGAGGACGATACTTGCACCCACTTGGTCCGAAAATACGCCCTGGAACAGGGGTTTCGAGCAAAGGCAACGAGCGGGTTGAGCAGATTTTGGGGGTGGCGCGCGATGTGCTGGTCTCGGAGGGATATCACGGGCTTACGATGCGTGCCATCGCCAAAGGCTGCGGCATCACCGTGGGCAATCTGAACTACTATTACGCCAACAAAACCGACTTGTTGCGCGATTTACTCGACTTTGTCATGGACGGGTATCTGGAGGTGTTCGACACCATCCGCGCCAGTGCGCCCGCCTCGCCCATGGACGCACTGATCAAGATCATCGGGTTTATCATTGATGACCTCGGCACCCGCGAGACCACAGTGTTTTTCCCGGAGTTGTGGGCGCTTGCCAACCATGATGAGGTGGCGGCAGAGCGGATGGAGGATCTGTACCGGCGGGAGCGGGAGGTATTCGAGCAGCTAATCGAGAAGATCCGGCCCGACCTGGATCAGGCGTATATTCGCCACCTGGCACTATATGTTTCTGCTTCGATTGAGGGGCACACCATGTTCCTGGGCCATCAAAAACCCTGGGCTGCGCAGCGCCAGCAGGCGAAAAAAATCGCGATCACCGCGATCACCGATCTAGTCAGGAACGCACGGCCAGAACACCCCAGCTAACCTTGCTCATCGATCGGCTGCCACGCCATTGCCAACCGCCTGCACCGGGCCCAGCGCGCCTGCCACATGAGGCCATATCTGCGCCAGCAAAATTGGCTGGGCTGCCTCATTGGGGTGCACGCCATCGCCCTGCATCAGCTGCGGATCCAGCGCCACCGCCTGTAACAAACGCGGCACTAATCTCACCTGGCGATGCTCACCGAGTTGATCATAGATAGCAGCGAAGCCGGCAGTGTACTTCGGGCCATAGTTAGGCGGAATCTGAATTCCCGTCAACACCACCTGCGCGCCGGCCTCGAGACACAACTGCACCATCTGCTGAAGATTCCCGCGCACCACTTTAAGTGGCAAACCGCGTAGAGCATCGTTGCCGCCAAGCTCCAATATCACCACCTGAGGCCGATGACGCGCTAACGCGCGCGGCAGGCGCGCCAGCCCGCCCTGCGTGGTATCGCCGCTAACGCTGGCGTTCACCACCTGATGGACGTAACCTTGCTCGCCGAGCCGGGTGCGCATTAAAGCCACCCAGCCTGCCTGTGCACGCATGCCGTAGGCGGCGCTCAGACTGTCCCCCAGAACTAATACGGTTGGTTGGCGAGCGTCCACGACATCGTCCGCCAGCGCAGCAGTACCCGCTAACAGAACCAAAGTTGAAAAAAAGACTCGTATAAGCATGATAAATGAGACCACCGAACCGGTACTTCGTGCCGAGCAACTTGTTAAAAAGGTTAACAGCCCCGGGGGGGCGCTGACCATCCTGCATCCCACCGATATGGCGGTGGCACCCGGCGAGTCGGTCGCCATTGTCGGGGCTTCGGGCGCTGGCAAGTCGACGTTGCTGGCGTTGCTGGCCGGGCTGGACGATCCGACTGGTGGTGATGTATGGCTGGACGGCGCACATATCAGTGCGATGGACGAGGACGGACGCGCCGCCGTTCGTGCGCGCAGTGTGGGCTTTGTGTTCCAGTCCTTCCATCTAATCCGCTCGCTGACAGCACTGGAGAACGTGATGCTGCCGCTGGAGCTGGCGCACCACAGCGATGCTGCCCACGAAGCCCGGCTCACGCTAGAACGGGTGGGCCTGGGCAGCCGCGCCGAGCACTACCCGCGCCAGCTCTCCGGCGGTGAGCAACAGCGTGTCGCCATCGCCCGCGCCTTCGTTACCCGCCCACGCGTGTTATTTGCCGACGAGCCAACCGGCAATCTGGACAGCCGCACGGGCGAGCAAATCGCACACCTGCTGTTCGAGCTGAATCAGGAAGTGGGTACCACACTAATACTGGTCACCCACGATACCCAGCTGGCGCGACAATGCGCGCGCACCGTGCACATCGCGGCCGGCCGCCTTATCGACGGCACCGAGGCCGCATGAGCAGCGAATTGGGCCTAGCGGCCTCGATGGCCGGCAGACATCTGCGGCGTGAATGGCGCGCGGGCGAGTTGCTGGTGTTGATCAGCGCGCTGGTGATCGCGGTCAGCTCGCTCACCGCGGTCAGCTACTTTACCGACCGGGTGATGCGCACGGTGCAGGTGCAGGCCGCGCAAATACTGGCAGCCGATCTGGTACTGCGCTCCGGGCGCCCAATTGACACTGCCATCGCCGGCCAGGCCGACGCCCTGGGGCTGGCCGTCGCTCACAAGACATCGTTCCCCAGCGTGGTACTGGCCGGCGAGGAAAGCTCGCTAGCCGACATAGATGCGGTGGCCGGCGGCTATCCACTACGTGGACAGCTGAAGATTGCCGATTCACCATTCGCCGCGCCGCGCACCACCAACGCCCTACCCGGCCCGGGCGAGGCCTGGGCCGATGCCCGATTGCTGGCGCGGCTGAACCTCAACACCGGCCAGCGCATCTCGGTTGGCGCAGTCGATCTTACGGTGACGCAAGTGCTGGACTTTGCACCGGATCGTGGCTGGGACTTTGCCGATCTGGCGCCCGCGTTGCTAATCAACCAGACGGATCTCGCCGCCAGCGAACTGATCCAGCCCGGTAGCCGCGTCACCCATCAGATGCTGTTCGCCGGTCGCTCCGAAGACGTACAGCAGCTTAAGCAATCATTGAGTCGCAATCTGGCCGCCGGTGAACGCCTTCGCGACCTACAAAGCACTCGACCTGAAATTCGCGCAAGCGTGTCTCGGGCGGGCCAGTTCTTGTCACTGTCCGCGTTGACCGCGGCCTTGCTGTCCTGCGTGGCGGTGGCGATGTCGGCCCGCAGCTATGCCCAACGTCGGCTGGATGCGGTGGCGCTGATGAAAGCCTTCGGCGCCAGCCAGCGGCTAGTGGTAACGATGATGCTGCTGCAGCTGATT
>CBDUQI010000100.1:0-20219 GCA_965369325.1 uncultured Gammaproteobacteria bacterium | reverse complement strand
CGCGGAATTGCTAAGTTGTTCGTTGCATAAACTGAACGCCTGCTCGCTAATCTGCACACTTTGCGAATCGACGTTACCCCAAGGGTCGCCCAAAGATTTTGTTTCTATCGCCGTCTTAAACCACCGCCGCGCAGAGGCTGGCTGACCATCTTGGAAAAGACAATTGCCAAGCTGGTGCTGGCTGCGCCCGATCAAGGCATTGTTGATGACACCATGCCAATCTCCCTTCGCGGACTCCTTCACAGCCAATTCAAACCACGAGCACGCTCCGGTAAAGTCACCACAATCGAAATCAGTCATCCCAAGCTGGTGCAAGCTGAGGCCGAGATTGGCATGGTGAACACGGCCATGAACATCACCCAGCTTTGCCTCATCTACAGCGCGCAGATACATCTTCTTCGCGCTGGTTAGATCGCCCATACTCGATAGGCAGGTACCCGCTTGATGCAGACTTCGCGCTCGCGTCTCATGGTCTACCCGACCATAGACATCACCTTGCTCGGCCTCTCTAAATGCTAATTCGTATCGGTCTCTGGCGGCTTCGTAGTCACCCGTCTTCGAATAGCAAACTCCCACCTGATGAATGCTCGTCGCCAAGCAAATATGATCCACTCTTCGATACAAATCACCAAGCTTCGCCTTATCGACAGCCGCCTCAAAGTAGCACTTAGCTATTTCGTATTCCTTGGCGCGCGTTTGGCAAATTCCGATCTGGTGTAGATTCGCCGCCAGCGCGGAATGATCAACATCCTCGGCTAGCTCGGCTTGTTCGCCAGACGCCAGTGCTTTCTCGAACCAAGCGATCGCTTCCCCGTACTGTCCGATGCTCGAGAGGCACAATCCGACGAGATGTTGACTTCGACCGAGGCTGATATGATTGATATCGCCACTACGCGAGCTAGCCTCTTTTTGCTCTATTGCGCGCTCGGCCCAATGTAACGCCTCCTCGTATTTCCCTGTTTGAAAAAGACAGATCCCCACTTGGTGCAAGGCGCGCCCGACATCTTTTCTATAGGCTCCATCATCGGTCGGGTTACTTTTCGCCGCATCGACAATCTGCCTGAAGTAAGGCTCGGCTTTGTCGTAACTACCCGTTTCACAATGGCACGCGCCGATGCCGTGCAGACTCCTCGCCAATGACTTGGTGTCTGAGCGCTTCTGCGCCATATCCGTAGCGACCTGAAACCAGTCTCTAGCCTGATCGAACACCCCAATCCAGGACAAAGCCTCGCCGAGCACGCAAGTATCGGCGAATTGAAATACTAAGGGCTCACCCTCACTGTGCCAGGCATCAGGCTCCAGCGAGAAGCACGTCAAGTTCGCCCGCACCGACAGATCATTTATGACGTCTCGGGCCGCTTGAACTAGGACCAGGGCATTCGCGCTGCGGACCTTCTGCAGATCGAGTGCTCGTTCAATACTAATTGACCGGACGAATTCTTGAAACAACTGATGCATTCGCAGATCTTCGCCCGGTTGGATAAGCGTGAGGTCCATGCAACCTTCTATCGCACGGCGGAACCGGCCCGATGACCACCCCATCACACCACACAGGCTCTGCTCAAGAGGATGCTTGCGTATTTGGGTTGGGTCGAAAAACGTTGCGGCAAGAAGCAGAACGTGACTATCCGAATCGAGGCGGCTCCAAACTTCCGAGAAACTGGTAATCGCCTCTGTCTGAGGAGATGTCGAAACATCGGTTTCAAGTCCCCGCCTTAAGGCCTTTGCGAAAGAGCGTATCAAGGGACAAAGCTGAACCAACAAACCGCCGGCCTTCTCAACCAACGACTGACCGTGCAGTTCGGCCAACTCGTCATCGCCAAGTTTCCTGACCACTTCGAGCGCTTCATCCTCCTTAAGCAGAGGGACCTCCAGGCTACTCCAACCTTGCCAGTCTTCCCAGGCCGTGGTTGCCAGGATATGCGTTGCTTCATCATTCGCCGGCAACCAGCGCAGAAGAGCATCCGGATCGGTAACGTTGTCGTAGATCAACAAAGTTGGCGCAACCAAATTTCTAAGCACGAAATCGCATTGATCCTCGATAGGAAATCCCGTTAATTCCAGCCCGAGATCTCGACGTCCGTAACTTGCCAACGCCATCGGAATTCCGATTTTCCCCATGAGGATAAAGTAAGCACCATTTGGATATCGACCTTGCTGTTCGCGCGCGTACTGCAGCGCGAGCTCACTTTTCCCAACACCAGGCTGGCCTTGAATCACCACCACGCCTTGGGTTCCGACGGGCGGCAAGAGTTCATCTAGTCGACGAAGCTGGCGTAAACGGCCAACAAACGGGTATTTACCCCGCGCAACAATCTTGCCTGGTTTGAGCGCCTGTACCGAATTCGATGTAGTCCGATATCGGACGATTTCTTTTTCTATCCGCTCGACGACATCGCGAGCAGCACTATCTAATATACCCTTGTGCTTATTGCTACGTAGATCGACTGAAATCAGCCCGGGTAAGCCGTACAGCTTATCGGCATCCTCGGGCTCTCCGTCCATGTAGACGGGCAACAAGGTGTGATTCTTACCGCTTCTCATGCGGGAAATTGCGATCAAATACTCAGACTGATCGTAGTAGCCGGGACCCTCATTAAATACGCAAAGAATGGTGGCATAAGTCGACTTTTGAATATCGGGGAGTTTCTTTGGCCAACTTCCAGTGAGCGCAGCTTTTGTGTCCATGAACACTCGATTCTGCCCCGCGTACTTGACTAACGCGTCATAGAATTGTTCTGCTCGTTTTTGTTCACGCGCCGGATACGCAAGAAAATAATGATAGGTGGCCAAACGTGCTCCCCTCCGCTCCCCATATGCGACAAAATCGTAGGCATGCTCTGTCAGAATCGAAACCCACTATTGCAAGAACGCTACGTGCTGGCCGATAGCGTGTCGTCGTAAGAGCTGCGTTACCTCGCTGGCCGCACGCGTTCGCTTGCGATGGATACCGGAATTCAGTTCCTCCACATTGTACAATTCGAGGTGCCTGTCTGCATTGATGGCGAGCTACCTGGTTCAAACGGTCCCCGACATTGGGGGGAGGCCGCTGCGTCCTATCACCTGAACATCGGAGTCTCGCGAACCGTGTGTACGCGCCAATCAGCAGTGCCATATATAGCCAATTTGTCGCCACTAAATAATCCCGACCAACGTCAACTCGATCTCTCTTTCGCCGATCCACGCTACGATAGTGGGGACAACAATCCTGTTACCGACGGACCCACGCTTCGAGCCGAAACCGCGCAAGTGTTTTCGAGCTTGTTGAGTCAATAGCATGCTTGTGATGCGGATGGAAAGTGCTCTAGGTAAGCGCCGAAGTGATCTGTGAGAAGGTGGAATTAGCTCACATCTCTGCTGCGACATCTGTACGCCATGATGCACTATATAAGAGCCGGTAAGTTGCGGATTTCGTTGGCGGTTTATGTCGCCTAACGGCAACAACGAGCACAACCGCTGGTGCTCCCGTTATCAACCGACCAACTCACATTTTCTCGGAGAACAATATGCTCGAAGCAAACTTAAATGCTGCTTTTGCCAAGATGCTCGTGTCCAAAACGCCATGGATGGCGATTCCAATCGCCTTGCTGGCCTTCATGTTGATGTCCGTTTTTGGTATCGGGCGAGCGGCCAGCGTCAACATGAGCGTACTTCCGCCGGTGGAGGCGTTGGGGCCAGATGGAGCAAGTTGGCGCGTGAGTTCGAATCGTCTCAACTTGTTGCGTAGCGCGAATGTTGAATCCGAATGGGATACCGCGTTTACGTCACCTCGCGGAAAAATTATCGACATCCACTTCGGTCCCGATGACGCGTTGGTGCTCACCAACGAAGAGGGAGCCGTTTGGCAAACTTTGGATCACGGTTTGAATTGGCAGCAGATGAACAAATCGGCGACCCACGCAATTCACCGTATCGCGTGGCGCGACTATCGCACTGCGCTTGCGGTGGGCCCTGAAGGGGCAATCTCCCGCACCACCGATGTCGGAAAGACGTGGCAGCCTGTACACAGCGGTGTGCGAGAGCATCTTTTTGGCGTCGCCTTCGTCGATAAGAACATCGCATGGGCGGCAGGCGAAAAAGGTCGGCTGCTGTTCAGCAAAGACGCCGGTGCGAGTTGGGAACGACGGGCATCGGGTGTCATGCATACGTTGTTGGATGTCGAATTCAAGAACGCCGATATGGGTTTTGCCGTCGGCTACAACGGCACCCTGACTCAAACACTAAACGGCGGATGGCGGTGGCACGGAAAACTGCCCGGTACTCGCGACCTTCACTATACCGATATTGATATCGACAGTGGCCGCCTCACACTGCTCACCAACAGGGACAGCAGAACGCTCATCAGCCACAACGACGGTCAAACCTGGCAAGTGGTGAGTGACAAATCCGATACGCACGCAGCACTTTCGCCCGGTGGCTCTCGGACAGGCGCGGACTGGATACTGCAATAACGCGGCACGCCTTCGCGTATACCATGAGAGCCTACGAGCCGGTTCGCTCAAGCAGCCGGAAAGAGCCGGCACCGTAGAGTACAAAATTGCACCAATCGTTATGAGCACTGTCGTATAGCGCTTGCCGGCCCAAACGAACGGCATCTCGCAGCTCGTGTCCATTAGAGAGCGCTTGATACAACGTCTGTGCAAACTGCGAGGCGCCGGCATCATCCACTGCCCAGGTAGTCCCGACAAACGACTTAATGCCACTTTGCAGCCAATATCCGGCAAAAGTCGCGCCAGGTTGCGATTTCCAGTACTGCATATTGGCGACGCGGCAAGCGTTAAAGATAGCGACGCTCGGCAGAACGCCTAACTGTGGCAGGTTTTCGGGTCTCAGAAGCTCTTTGTTAGCAAGCTCAATGCCGCTGCCGGTACCTCCCGGTTTGTGGAAATAGCCATGACCACAATAGTGGAAGACATCCACATTAGACATACGTTTTGCTACGGCCTCTAAGGTCGCTTCCGGCCCAGGCAACATCTCGGTCAGCACGTGAGGCAACCGGTCTAAGAAGTGCTTTACGGCCAGCCCTTCCTGCCTTGCGGCCGGTAAATTGTTGCGCGGATCGACGACCAGCAATACCTTCAGGATCGGGCGTTGCCGGTGCTCACCCCAGTTTACTTCCCGGTTGCTGCGATCGAGCTTGAGACGGCGCGTAACGGATAAAATCGGTTCGCCAGCATGCGAAAGCAGCTCAAACGGAAGTCGCGAGGCCCGGGTATTGTGCGTCACGCAAAGTTCGGTGGTACCCATATCGCTGAATAAAGGTACCTGCGCCGGACCCACCAACCAGTCAAGCAAGCGCTCGCCACGCTCAAGCGCGTCCGCAAGCTTGGGAGTACTTATTTTCTTCTCGCCAATGCCTTTCGCGAATTCATCCACCTCACGCGGCTTGATCGTTTTGCGCCACAAAGGGCTCAAAGCCGTCCCGCTGGGCGGCGCAACGGTCACTTCCAGACACGTATCGGCGTCGAGAAGATTCACCTCTAAACCAAAGCACCTGGTTGGAGGCACATGATGGTAGCTTGGCGAAACATCAAGCACATCTGGAAGCTGTATGTCCTTCTGATTGCGAAGGTATTGCTCAATGATATCGAAGCGCTTGGCATCCAACTCGTGCCAGACCAGGGTAACTGAGCGCGGTAAGTGCTCACGAAACTCGGCCACCATGATCTCAACCAGACTGCGAAACTGGCTATCGCTTTTGGGCCCGCTGGCGATAAACGACGCACCGTATGTCACCACACCAAGGCGAGTAAAACCCGACCGCCGAGCGGTATCGCAAGCGTCTTTCACGGCGGGTTTGATATCGAATGGAAACTCGCGATGATCATCGCCCGGGTTCTGCACATGTTGGATCTGCGCAAGGTGCACGAAGTCTGCGGCCAGCTTGCCCCCCTGCAAACCGATGAGCTGACGCGCATGATCATGAGCCTCCTGTATCCGGTCGCCAACAATGTCGTTGACAGCTCTCGCGGCGCCGCCAATCGGAACCCCGGAAACCACTGGCACCGACAACGCACTGAGCGCAGAGGTGTTCAGAACATCACCGTATACAAGCTCGATGGAAAGCTGCTTTTGCCTGACGCGGCGGTCCTCGGCGACTCTGCACAATCCGCGATAGATTAAACTAACAATCGTCGAGGGATCGGTGGCATCAAGAAGCGTCAGATTATCCAACACACCCAAGCCATTCCAAGCTAACGCCGACGCATCGGTTGCCAAATGTTTTCGCGCCGCCTCACGCAGATCACTGCACAACGCGTCGGCGCTGGTTGGGAGCCCGAGTTTGTCGTAGTACTGATCGGCGTCAAACGGCTTGATCTGCTCATCGAAGCCCTCACATTGCTCCCATGTGCTATCACGCAGTTTTTCGGGCACGGCGGTATTGTTATCACGCGCCTTAATGATCTGTGCGAGAAGTGCTGCCTCACCGCCGAATCCTCCCGCGATGTAAACAGGTTTGCCCAGCTGCATCATGCGCCAAACCTCCTCCGCCACGCCGGGATATCGACCGATGTATCCAGAGTCCTGGTTGGCGCACCTTGGTTCATCCGCCCCGCCAATGAGCACAGCGGCATCCAATTGCGCACTCATGTAGCGACGCATGTCCGAGAAGTAAAGCGCGGGAGCAAGCGCGGGGCTATCGCCAGGGGCGTTCAACACCGCCGTCGGCTCTGTCGCCATATAGTGCACATTCAAGTAGTCACCCCAAAGGGCCTTGTCGTCGTCCTTCTCACGCGCGTCCAAAAAACTCAGCAGCCTGGCGTGCTCGCCAGTCGACCCAAGCGTATGCGCTTTTACCAACTCGACAAGTATCTCGGTATAGCCTGATTTTCGCCGCATACCGCCGTAGCCTAGTTTTGCACCCGCGGCAATCAGCGTTCTGGCGCATCGCACGATCATATCTTGCTGATGGCACCCGCTTACCTGCTCCAGCGACGTCAGCAAGCCAGCGCTGGATACAGACATGCCTACTTTCAACCCATCAAGCGGGGTCTGCAAAGGGCCACTGCGCTCGTGTTTGTCCGATTCGCGCACCAGATAACCGTATGCCGTCGTGGGTGTGAGTAGATGCAGCTGATGATGAGCCTGAGACAGCATGCGTCGCTCGGCAAGCGAAAGCTGTGGGTCTGGGTACATCAACAGACGGGACGGCGGCTCCTCAGCATTGACGACGTCAAGCACTTCCGGCGGACGGCTCATAAATCGCGGTCTCGGTGCATGCAATGCCTGCAATACCCGCTCGGACTCAGCCCTGAACAAATTCGCTTGAATCCAAAGTGTTAGTGCTCGCAACGTAATCGACTCTGCGTTGTCCCGCCAAAGCAGCGTGGGTACGTTCCCGGCAATACTTGAACCGCGCACTTCGTTCCGCTCAAACGCGGTAACCGCCAGCACGGGATGGTCTGCCCGTTTGGCCGCGAGCATTTGCTCGACGCAGTGATTGCTGGTCGCGTAAGTGTCGCCCATGACGACGATTAGAAGCTCCTCACAGGGCGGGCGCGAGTGCTGCGGGTCGAAGGGCGCATTGAGCGGCAGCACCTTAAACAACGGCGATAGTATTTCCTGGCGGGACAACGCCTGATGGACTCTCGTGGCGGCGTGCTGCGACATCTTGTCGTGCGGTGCGTACGACACCCGCACTTGCGGCGGCGCAGCCGGTGAAGCCACAAACGCACGAGCGACAGTGGTGACTATCCTCTGCAAAGCCGCAGGTTGAAGCGCGTGTCCGCTGTAGATGTCCGCGACCTGCCCCTGCGGGGCGATGGCGATCGCGTGTTCACTGCCATTGCTACGTATGACACACATCCGCAACTTGGCGGGATGACGCTGACCCCAGCACTTCAAGCGGCGCGTAATGCGGGAATGCAGGGCTCGGTGTAATCGCCGGCCGAACACGGGCAACACAACGATCTTATGCGCCTGCTCGAAGTCAACATCATCGACATCGCATCCTACATCCACCAGCATCGGCTTGAGCACGGGCACGCCTGGGCCGTGCGCCATTGGGTCATGCCGGTCGCGGGTTATGTACGAATACAGATCGAGGGCAAGGCAATCGGCATCGGCCCGATCAGCTTCGTCAAAGAAAACGGGTTGGATGATAAGCGGGAGCGGCCCAAGGGCCGTAACGGGTACGTCGGGCATAGGCGCTTCTCCACCATAGAGCATTGAGTATAGATGAGATTACGCAGGGCGATGGGTGGCTGCCGCCTGCCTCTGGCGCGGGCGGCAGTGCCCTTTCAGTCTGCGCGTGCGAACAACTCTCGAAGACCGGGTGCAAACTGATCCTGGCCAGCCACTCGCCAAAGCCGCTGACGCGCGCGATAGAGCACCTTGGCAAATTGCACTGAATCCAGGTTCAGGTCAGCGCTGATCTGCTCTTGCGGATGCCCCTCGAAGAAACAGCGGCGCAGTAATTGCTGGTCCCGCTCGACGGTAAGATCGGCCACAGAGGCCTCGGTCAATTCAATCAGCTCACGAGCTTCGGCAGTGCGTTCGGTGTTTTCACGCGAGCATTTTGCATCGAGATCTTCGGGGCTCGCCGGGATATCCTGCCGATAGCGTTTGCGTGCCTCGCGCGAGGCGACCTTTCTCGCGATTCCGCAAAGGAAGGCGACGAGGGCTTCAGGCACCCGTACTTCCCCTTCGCGTATCTTGCCCAACGCGATCAACCAACTGGTGTTCACCCAATCGTCAATATCCGCCGGATTGTCAGTGTAGCGGCGAATAACCGCGCGCATGGGTTTCTCGTAGCGACGGCAGATCTCGGCCTCCGCCTTCGAACACCCTTTGGTTGCTCTGGCAACTATCTCCGCCTGCTTGAGCCGATCATCCGATTTTTTTTGACTGGTCATAAGTCCCCCCACCGATCAGAGTTGAACAACGGAGGAGCAGGTTGGATACCGAAGCGCCTCCGATTTAGCTTGGCGGAGTGTGCTCAGTTCGATATGGAATGACTTTAAACTAGATGGATATGTTGTTTAAATTGTATTAAAATTATTTAAATCAATATGTTACACTTGCCTTATTGACATTACCTCGCGTTGACGGGGGAAGGAGGGCAACGGCGGAAACCTACAGGCAATCGGGGCCAAGAAACGGCTCAAAGTCCACGTCGGCCAAAATCCACTTCCTATCAAAGCCCAGCGCCTCGGCGCGCCGCAACGCCTCGCAGACTTTGATTGCGTTGTTCTCCTCCGCCCAAACGGCGGCTTCAACCTGAAAAATGTCCATATTCTCCGGCGATATCTCATGGGCCTTCGCGATATGCTCGTGCGCAGCAGCGGCATTGCCCAGCCGGGCCATGTACAAGCCGAGTTGCGCGCGGGCGAACCCATCGGTCGGTTTCACGACCAGGCGCTGTTCTACGAGCCGCACGGCTTGCTGCAAGCTGCTGGCGACATCGGCTACGCGCTTCGGTACAAACCGGCTGGCCTCGGCGAACATGGCCCAAGGCCAATAATCCTCGCCCGCGAGCTGTGTCGCCTGCTCCTGGTAGTCCGCCGCCGCCTCGAAATCGCGCTGGTAGTACGCGTCGATGCCCAAACTCAAGAGCGCCTGCTTGGACGGTTCCAGTGCCACCGATCTATGCCAGGCCTTATTGGCTTCGTCGCTATCGCCCAACGCGTCGTAGGTATTACCGAGGTTAGTGAATGCTTTCGCACTCATTGGCATCAACCGCGTGACCCACAACATGTGGCTGAGCGCGTCCTGGTACTTCCCTTGGTTGTACAGGAAACTACCGAGTGCGGAATACGATTCCCAATAACCGGGCTGGATCGCCACGGCCTTTTGTAAAAGGGCCTCGGCCGACGATAATCGTCCCTGATCGGCATACGTCTCGGCCAGCTCAATCATGGCATCAACGTTATCCGGCGCCTTAGCCAAGACCTTGTCCAGATGCTGCTCGCTCTCCGCCAATTTGCCGGCTTCCCGATACAAAATGCCCATCGACACCTGCACCTCTGGGATCGTACGTTGTAGGGTGAACGCAAAATTGCAGCGATCTGCGGCAGTGTCGAACAGCGATTGCTTTTTCTCAACGATGTACAATCGCAGGTAAGCCTCACACGACCCAGCCAATGCCGCCGCGTAACGCGGCTCCAGTGCCAGCGCCTGCTCGAACAAACCGATGGCCGCGTTTAAATTTGACGACTCGTTGGTTCTTCTCAGGTACTCAAGCCCCGAATAGTAGAATTTTTTTGCGTCCACGCTAACCGCCTGAAAGCTCGCGGCGGGGTTGCCCATTGTCGGCGGGCTTAGGCCCAACCACGTCGCCACCTGGTCGGCGATATCACTCGCAATCTGGTCCAGCTCGGTCACTGGACGTTCGAATGCGGCGGCGTTAACCAACAGCCCGTCCTGCGCTTTAGTGAGCTCCACTCGCACCTTTACCTGTCCGTCTTGCTCACTAATCGTCCCGTCCAAAATAAAGTCGGCGTTGATACGTTTTGCGAGCTCTATTACGCCAATGTTCTGGTTCAGGTGGGGGAACGACACGGCCGATGGGATCACCCGCAAGCCTTTAACGGCACCTAGACGAGGGAGCACATCCCGGGCCAAACCCGCGCCCGTCGTGCTCGTCTGGCCCAGGGTGGTGTCGTCAAACGGAAGCACTGCGATGCTGGGCAGCAAATTTAACGGCGCAGGTGGCGGTGATCCGAATCGATTAGCCCATTGGCTAATCAAAGCGGCGGCCAACACCCCCGCAGCCAACAGCCCCCAAAACCTGAGTCGGGAAGATCCGACGGACGCCTTATTAGTGGGTTCTGGCGTCGGCGCCGGAGCACTATCCAGCGGGTCGCTTTCACTCCCTGAACTTCCCAGCCACAAAACCCGCGCAACAAGCCGGTACCCGGTACCGGGCACTGTTTGAATGTATGTCGGTTGGTCCGAATTATCGCCCAGAGCCTTGCGCAAGCGTGAGATCGCATTGGGGATTGGATCTGTGTAGTGTTTCTCGCCCCACACCTCCCGAATGATTTGCTTCGACTTAACAACCTCACCCGGGTGACGTGCAAGTAGCTGCAGCAACGCAGTCAGCTTGGGCTCAATTTTGACACTTTCGGCGCCATCTTTGCTTAAGGTGCGGTCGATCGGATCGACGGTCCACTCGTCGACCCTAAAACGTTCCGTGTCCGAGTGCATACGCTGATGTCCCCCCCCAGAGACCCGCCGCAAGTTTAACAGGGACAGGCGCCAAGGTGTTGAGCCACAATACAAAAAGGTGGTTACAGTGCCACAGGATTTGACTTGCACACACGCAAAGTGCGATAGAGGGGTTGTTGAAGTCACTATTGGTGTGGGGGAACCGGCCGTTACGGCCTTAAGTCATCACCCCGAACAACTCAGGAGAAGCGCATGACTTCAGAAAGTGACCAGCCTGTGCAGACGCCGCCACCGGAAACCGAAGGTGCAGGCAGAAAGCCGACCGAACGGCCTATTAACCCGCCGGACAGCGACATGCCGGAGGAGCGACCGGCCAGTTAGCGGGTGCGGCACAGCGCCAGTTTACCAAGAATTGGCAGACGCGCCGACGGCGTCCGCATCCGACAGGAAGACGGATGTGGACGCCTATCGACGTCCCCCTCAGGGCAACGTTCGGCGCTGGCTGAGTTCGCGCGCATTTTCATGTTAACGACTGGAACCCATACCGCCTTCCCTTAACAACCTGGGGCGGTCGCAAACGCTCGCGGTGCGAAAATTGCGATAATGCGGCACAATGCCTTCATATCATACCTAGTCAATTTGTCATTATTGACCGAACATAAAATAGAAACTGCCGAAGTATGTCGTTGTCGCCGAGCAAAAAAAGGGAATGTGTAGACCTGCTCCTGGCTACTGAAGAGGGCCAGATCATTTGTTGCAATACACTGGATTCGATTGCCGATAAAGTGATCGGCGAAAGTGACGTTTCGGATCTCTACGATTGGTGGTTCAACCTGTTCTTCTTTGTGGGAGGATCCTCGTCAGACGCAAAGAACCGCCTCGTCCGACTACTCACAACGGTGGTCTTTTACGACTCGCCCCCTAACTTCCGTGCGGGAACTGCAAAACCGAATTGGCTGGTAAGATGCCGGCATGCAGTCGACAACTCGGTGCATGATGGATATTTTTGCACGGTCATGTTGACGACAGTGTTTGAGGATATTGTAGAGAACTCCAGCCGGCTGCAAGCATCCGGCACCCTAAGTCGAACCACCCAACGCGGCAACAAACCGCGGCGCAGCCGGGCGCGAACGCCAACACAGACCGTACTTCTTAAGCAACCTTTGGGCCTTACGTCCGGGAAGCCTCGGAACGTGGCATGGCTGTGCCCTCAACCGTCTTTGCAAGATTGTCGCTCTTCCCTCAATGTTCGGGACATACTAGGTTTGATACACTACAAACCCGACAATGAGCTAACCGTTGTGTACATTCCAGCGGAGCGCGTCGAGTCTACTGAAAGAGGGCGCCCATCTTTTGCAGATGCAGGTACGCATCCGCGGTTTCGGTGTGCGCCTGATTCACAATCTGCAGTGCGCCGAACCTCGTGGGGGCATACGGTGAACTTGCGCAGCTTACGCCACGCCGAACCGTCATGTGACGGCGCACCCGAGCTTGTATTCGAACCCGTCGATCACCAGCGTCTTGGACGCGTTGCAGTAGAGTTCCTGCCACGTCTGGGCTCACCTGTGAAAACCGAGACAACCAATGCCCAATTCGTCGACCGACTACTTCGTGGCCGTAGTTTAGACAAGCTTCGCGAAGAACTATTGGGGAAGATCTGATGATACCCAGATTTAGCGGCCCGGCGGGACTAACAGCATCTGAAATAGCTGAGTGGCTGTTCACGGCACTGCAGGGGTATCTCCTAGAAAACGCCGGCCCGTGGCTATTCGGAAATGACATGGCGTCGTGGATTGGCAATACCTCTCACATTTCAGATGATCTGGTCAACATCTACAAAGCGCTGGACTCGAGCGCATTAGATCAAGCTAACTTCAAAGCGGCTTTGCCAAAAGTACTTTGTCAGATTCCAGTCGATTTGCGGTACGCCCCGATTTACCGCACCGTCTTGTTGTTAGCTCAAAAACTCCAGGCGACCGATGTTCTTCAAGTCTTGCAGTTCTCTGCGGGTGCCGGCTTTTTGTACCTAGTGGACGAGCAGGACTCGGCCTGCATATTTTTAGAGACACTTGAAACGGCTTCCTCGTTATCGCAACCCAAAGCCGCAAGCGATCCGATCAATCTCGACGTACTAAACGATTTAGTAACCTCGTCCGGGAAACTCGCGAGCGCACATGCAGGCGTGGCACTGCTCGCGTATTGCCGAGCGGACGGAGGCCACTTCGGCGATCACATAGTGACGCTACGCGGCCCGATGAACGAACTGATTCACGAGTACGGTCCACCGCTTGAGAATCTACAGCAATTAGCTGATGACATCGTTCATTTGGTAGGGCTCACAACCGTGGCGAAGGCGCTGCCAACGCTTCATTTCGGATCAGGTCTATCCGACAGCTGGCTGCTAAAGCCACTTTTTGGGGGCGACCACCCCGTTCTGCGTTGCACAACGAGCGATGAGACCAGCGGTCTGGAGATCCAGCTAACCGGATGCTCAGCGAAGGGGCACGTGATTGAAGAAACCGCCGAATCCAGACCGCTGATCTCACATCTTAAGGATTTGCAACTCGTCGATCTTGCTTTAAGGGCTCCAGTCACAAAAACGGAGGAAAAGGCCGCGGATCTGCCGGAGGAAAGCGCCAATGAGTTATGGACGGAAATACATGACCTTCTGAACCTAACTCCAACTCCCTCTCCTGAGTTAGGATGAGAGATATGACGACATCACCATCGGATGCGTTAAAACTATCGAGGTATTTCCTGGATGCCTTCCGGCAACGGGAGTATGGGCGCCTCTGGCTTGCCGATCTGCAGTTCACGCACCAGGAAAAGGGCAACCGACTGCTCTATGCTGTCGATACCGATATCGTCGTATTTTACGTAACGCCTTGGGAAGACGCCTCTTCTGACGAGTCACGCGAAGGGTACAGCCGAATTTTTCATGACGACTCGGAAGACATCGCTGTTGGGCTAGGCTACGCACTGGCGGATTTCCTTCTCTTCCAGTTGTCGGGCCCCAATCCGCTACTCGTCTTACCCCCTCTTACCGAGGAGATCGGGCGGCACTTCCACAGGGTAGCTAAGGACTATCGAGCGGGCGAAGAGGTGATTCGGCAACGAATCAAAAAACTTAGAAATGCCTTGACCGGAGATATTGGCAAGAAGGACTTCCTAGCACTTCTCCCACAACTGGTTGAGGTCTTCGCGGGAAGCAAGAGCCTTAGTAACGCGATGCGACGTTACGCAAGCCTGATAAAGAACGGTCGGTTTGCTTCTATCGACATCGCATTGCAAGGCGATGATGATCCGGAATTAACCAAGGCCATTCACGTCGACAGCGAGCGTGGCGAGGCCGAGTTGGATAAGTTGCGAGACGCGTGGTTCTCACGACTCAATGAAGAGAAGTCGCGCAAGAAGAGTAACTTGGCCGTGACGAACGATGCGATGGTCTTGGCTCGTCTGCAGTGGACCAACTCGAGGTTGCCGAACAAATATCGGCTCATGCTAATTTCCGGCGACGAAGCCCTACATCGCGCGACCTTCAAATTGCAACCGGGAGAGGACATCTCATTCGGAGAACGGTTCATTCGCCACCCTAAGTGCTTTCTTGCTGAGGCCCGCGTGATATCGCCGGAGTTGAATGAAAGCGACGTTGACAAACTCGCGGCAACAGTCACGGGTGAGACCGAGTTTATTCGATGGTTAGACACTTTCGTCGCCAATTCGACGCGCGGCGATACACTAACCCGAGCCGCAGATTCAAAGTACACGGTCGACTTTAGCGCACATCGAGATTTTGACCCCACCGAGACCATGATCCAGTCCGCGCAGTCGACACTTAGAGAACAACCTCAATCACTCAGCGAATTCCAAAAGACTTGGCAGACCTACACAGGCTGGGTGGTCGGGCAAGCCTTCCGAGACAACGAAGTTCGCGAGCTACCGCTGCAGCAGTTGCAGCGTGATCTGAACGTAGATCGGTTACGCGATTTCATTGACGAGAATGTAGCGACTACGTGGGATGCTTGTTTCGAAGCGGCCACGACGACGGGATTCGAACTGTACTTCGCCAAAACCGGAACGTCACCACAAGCACGTACTGCGCCTGTGCTGATTTTCGACAATTTCCCGAAGGCAGATAACTTTGTAAGGCAAGTTATTTCTTCCTCTACACAACATCCACGTCACTACGGCAGAGCGATTGCGCTGAATGAGTTAAAAGAAGAGGACGAATCAGGCTATACATTTTACGGCGCTTATGGCGTGTTGTTCGCCAATCGGGGTAAGTGGCACATAGCCAGTATCCTATCGAAGCGCGCATTTAATATTTCGCAGGCAACGGATGACGGCACTTCTCGCCGCTCAGGCCGTGAAGTCGCCTATCTTCGTGCGGTGTCCTTGCGACACACCGCCACTAGCCGTCGGGATCTCGACAGAGCGACCGAGGCAATTGAATTTGCATTGTTTCGAGGTGCCAAGGAGCAACCGCCGGGTGACCCAGATTCACTGAGGTTCAAGAGCGAGCGACTCGCGATTGAGCTATGCCATTACCTATTTTCGGAATTCTCCCCTCCCCCCCCCAAATCTGAACAATATTCTGAACATCATGTTGAGCCGTCCCTGCCGCCGATTTCTGAGCTTGCGCCAAAGCTGAAGCGTCTCTTGGCGGCTCTGGATTCCGACGCAGATGTGAGCGTTTTGGTCAGGGCGAGTGTGGAGAGACGTATCCTGACTGGGCTTGCAATGTCCTATGTGATCCAGAGATTCAGGCATGGGCGATCTTTGCCACGTGATGAGCTTGCGAGGCTTTTGGCGCGAATTCAAGGAAGTGAAACCACGCTGACGAAATTGCGCGATGACCAATCGAGTACGCAAATAAGCTTTCTTACCAAGATTGTGTATCGTTCTATGCGCGTTCTGCTGGACGACCCTGACTTTTCCTCGGCTGATAGGGAGAAGCTTGACGCTGACTTCCAGGACTCTGAGAAGCAGAGGAATCTCGTGGGTCCATACGATCTTGCGCGTTTCCGGTTTCTCCGAAAACTTGTCAAAGAAGGAACCATGCTATAGCGCCTGCGCAAGTGATGCGATTGAAGTACTACCTCGAAAATCGCAGTAAGACGGCACCGAGCAGCGTGGTCATCGTCGATAGAACTTTGGCGATATCCAATTTTTCTCTCAGATGAAATACTCCGATGAGCAGCGCGAACACGATGCTTGTTTCACGAAGAGCACTCACAAGAGCGATCGGGGCGTTCATGAATGCCCATACCACGATAGAATATGCGACGAACGAAGCGATGCCACCGATCACGAATATTCGCTTGCCGTATTTGGGGATATCACGCAATAAACCGGGCCGACGAATCTCCATAAGAACGGAAGCGGCCGAGTCAACTCCGTGGTTTGTAATGAGTTAGGTGGCGGCATCATCGCGCTCAACGCCTATGTCGAAGTGCAAGACGTCTTCACGATCGCCAAGCTTCTGGTACAACGCGATGGCTGGATCGTCGCCAAGATCTGCTTGGACGAAGATGACATAGGCGCCACGCGCTCGGGCAATACTCTTAAGTTCTTCGATAAGCGCTGTCGCGACTCCCCTTCGGCGATGCGATAGGTCAACAGCTAAATCGTAAATATATACTTCACTTCGAGCCCGCTCGAATTTTCTAAGCTCGTAGGCGGCGATACCACCGACAATATTTCCATTGTCCTTTGCGGCCAACGCAATGAAGTAGTTGCTGCTAAGTAACTCGCGAAAATAGGCGGCATCGGGTTGATCGCCGGTATATGTCTCGACCTCATCAAACGCCTCGCCGAACGTGGCCAACAGCGCCTGCATCGTCGGGATGTCGTCGGACGTTAGTTGTTGAATTTGGTACGTAGTGGATGACGGCATGATGTTTGCTAACCCAGCTGATGAATGGAATGGACCTCTGCCCATCGGTTTATCTATGCCCGTCCCGTGTGGCAGTGTTGCGCATAAAAAAAGGCCCGCGAGAATGCGGGCCTTTTTCCTTCAGCCGTTAAGGCCAAATTGGATTGACATTCCTGCCAGTCTTTACAGTTCCTGTTCGTAACGCAGGTACGGTACACGACCATAGATGTCATGCAGCGAGTTTGCGTAGAACGGGTTGTCCAGACCCAGGAAGTCGGTCGGCGGATCTTCGTCGAACAGGTTGCGTGCACCCACGCTGACCTTGCCGTCCCACGGAGTCGTCCAGGCAACCTGCAGATCCCAGGTCGTCCAGGATGACAGCATGGCTGACTCGTCACTGAACGCGGTGTCAGTCACGTACGAGCCGTTAAGAGCAGCAGCGAAGTCACCACGTGACCAGCTCAGACCCAGGTTGGCACGAGTATCAACGTCGAACGTGCTCTGCAGGCGACGGAACGGATCCGACGGCAGAATCTGCTGTTCGTATTCGAAGATGTGCGTGTACAGGACATTGATGCCAAAGTCACCGGCATCGCCCAGGCCAAACGCGTAATCAACTTCTACGTCGATACCGTCAGTACGACGGCCTTCGAGGTTCTGGTTGTTGGCTGAGATCAGGTTGATGCCGCCGTTGGAGTTACGCGTTACAAGCGCACTGCCACCGGAGAGGAATTCTGCATCGAGAATGTCCTGCAGCGGAACGGTACCAATTTCCTGAGTCAGCTGAATGTCGTAGTAATCGACAGCAATGGTCAGGTCGTCCAGCGGACTCCAGACCAGGCCAGCGCCGAAGTTCTCTGATTCCTCAGCGTCCAGACTCGGGTTACCACCCGAGAGGTTCTGGTACTGCGTACGGATACAAGCGGAACCGATGCCAAAATCGTTAGCATCTGCCACGCCGTCGCCGTTCAGATCTTCCGTCGGGTTGTTGATGGTAGCGGTACCATCGCCATTGTCGACCACTTCACCGTTTCCAGCAGCGCCATCGTTAACCTGGCTAGCACAGCCAAAGGTGTCAATGGCACCGTTGAAGCTCTGCGCCAGACCTGAGTACAGCTGGCCCATGCTCGGAGCACGGAAACCTTCACCGTAGCTGGCACGCAGCAACAGTGAATCAACCGGGCGCCAGTCTAGAGAGAACGCCGGGTTGAAGGTGGTACCAAAGTCGTTGTAGCTGTCGAAGCGACCCTTAATGTTGAAGTTCAGGTTGTCCATGATCGGAATTGCGATCTCGGAGAACAGAGCGAACACGGTACGTGCGCCGCCGATGTCCTGACCACCTGCAGAACCGTCAACGTTACCTGCGTTCTGCAGGGCGTCGTAGTTCTGGCTGAACTTCTCATCGCGATACTCGAAACCAAGCGCAAAACCAACCGGACCGGAAGCCATCTGGGCCAGATCGAAGCCGATGGTGCCGTCCAGGGTGATGATGCGAGTTTCTTCGTCGTGGAAGCCTTCATGCGTAAAGGTCTGTGCAACCGCGGCCTGGTCTGCTGAAGTGGCATCGGTGTTCACAGAGAAAACGTCGAAGCTGCCATCGTCCAGGGCACCCTGCAGCGCGCTGCGAATGGCCAGGCCTTTAGAAGTATCTTTGTTTTCCTGCTGACTGAAGGCTGCGCTGAGTTCCCACTCAGAACCGCCGAACCAGTCAAGCGAACCGTCGAAGCCGGCCAGTACGTCAACCAAGGTGCCCTGCACCAGGCTGTCGCGGAAGCCGCCAGGCACGTTGCGATAGAAGATAGACAGGTCGAAAGGACCGGTTACCGTCTCTACCTGAGTGGCCTGTGCACAATCCGGATCAACGGCGTTGCCGGCATCATCTTCACTCAGATCACAACCGCCTTCACCCACCGCCTCGCCGGCGCCGTCAAAGACGGGCACGGTGACCACGAAAGACTGCACACCAGACAGGTCGTCGCCGACTGCGTTGGTGGTGTTAGCCGGATTGGTCGGGTTGTTCGGGTTGTCAGCAGCCATCGTCGGCAGGAACGGTGAACCACCAACCTGCGGCGTGGGCGCGTAACGACCGAACGAATCGGTGCGGGTGAAGATACCGCGAGCGAAGAAGTTAATGTTGTCGGAAACTTCGTAGTTACCCTTCAGGAACAGGGTATCGCGCTCGATGCTTGCTTCGTTAGCTGAAACGCCAGCGTAGTTGTAACGGCAACGAGGTGCCACAACAACAGAGGCCGGGAACAGCGGATCGCTGGTATCAGGCTCCTGAGCACCCGTTGCCGCATCCGTGACGCCCGACGGGCAACGCGGATCCGGGAACGTGCCAAGAGAGACGAAGTTGCCGAAGCTGTCGGTACCACCAGCGAAGAAGCTGCCGGGGAAACCGAAAGACGACAGACCCACGTCTGAAAAGTCGCGATCACCGTTGAAGATAATTTCTTGCGCTGAATGGTCCAACGCGAAGGTGATGTTGCCCTTACCGGAGCTAATGCCGCCAGTAATGCCATACTGCTCTTCATCACCGCCATCAGCCGTCGGGCGACCAACGGACGCCATCAGGTTCACGCCTTCGTAATCCTTACGCAGGATGACGTTGATTACGCCACCGACAGCATCAGAACCGTATACGGCCGATGCCCCATCACGCAGGATTTCGATACGCTCAACAGCGGCGATCGGAATCACGTTAAGGTTCTGGGCAGAGCCGGCGCCAAACGTCGGCGAACCCGCCATGCGTTTGCCATCCAGCAGTACCAGGGTACGGCTAGCACCCAGGCCACGCAGGCTGACAGTCGACTGAGACTGGGCCGAGCTACCTGAACTCTGTTTAAAAGAACCAAAGGTGTTGAAAGTGGTTCCACGCAGAACTTCTGCGACGGAGATATCACCTGAGGCATCAATATCATCACGACTGATAACGGTTACGGCCTGAGGACCTTCTATGTCCACACGCTTAATACGCGAGCCGGTGACCGTTACCTTGTCCTGCTCAGCGACGTCGTTGCTCTGTGCTGACACGGCGATCGGCGCCACAACGGACGCAGAGATACCGGCTGTCAGAGCAAATCGGACTGCGTCGCGCAGTAGGTTGCGTTCACTCATTCTTTGACCTCCCTAGGAAAAGGTTCGTTCGGTTGCTTCGGTAAACGCTTGAAGCTCCCGTTTCTTGGGCCGAGCACGTGCCAGAACAATATATTTCGGTCGTGGGTCGGCCCGGTTG
>CBDUQI010000099.1:0-20263 GCA_965369325.1 uncultured Gammaproteobacteria bacterium | reverse complement strand
GGCGAACAGGTGGGCGAACAAGCCGCGACCATGCCACAACTGCTCGAAGTGGCAGCCCTTGCGCGGGAGCCGCTGCGTGCATTTTTGGTGGAACACACAGCCGAGTCAGAGCGTGCCTTCTTCGCCAGAACCGCACGCCGCCTGCTGCCGCAGGAAAAACGCGGGCTAATTGGCGATGAGGATCTGATCGTCGTCGTGCCGGCGTTCACCGTCAGCGAGTTGTCGCGTGCATTTCAGATTGGCTTCGTCATCTTCCTGCCGTTTCTTGTGATCGATCTGGTGGTGGCAAATATTTTGCAGGCGCTGGGGATGATGATGCTCTCGCCAACCACCATTTCCATGCCGTTCAAGTTGTTGTTGTTTGTGGTGTTGGATGGTTGGTCAAAATTGATTCACGGCCTGGTGCTTACTTACTAATGAACGCCGTTGCTTTGCAATACATGCGCGAGGCCCTGTGGTTGGTGCTGGTGCTTTCGGCACCCCCTATCCTGGCGGCGACCATTGTGGGGCTGGTGGTGGCGGTGGCGCAGGCTGTCACCCAGGTGCAGGAGCAGACCGTGCAGTATCTGTTCAAGTTGCTGGCTGTGGTGGCCGCCTTGTTTGTCTTTGCCTCGCTATTGGGCGCCTCCCTGTATCAGTTTGCCGACCGGGTATTCAGCAACTTCGGCAGTCTGTTTCCGTGAACGCAGGGCGGGAGCTTGGTGAGTTGGTGATGGCGATATCAATCAGCCTGCCGCGTCTTGGCACGGCGTTTGTACTCATGCCGTTTTTTACCCGTGACTCAATGCCGGCGATGGTACGCAACGTATTGCTGGTCAGCCTGGCCTTCACTCTTTCGCCTCTGCTGAGCCTCCAGACGGGGCAGCCGTTGCCAACCGGTGTGGCGCTGATCCCGCTGATTGTAAAAGAGCTTTTTTTGGGCGCGGCGATCGGATTCTCGTTCGGTATCGTGTTCTGGGCCCTGCAAGGGGCTGGTGAAGTCATTGATGCGAAGGTTGGCACGAATACCGCCCAGATTGCGGATCCGGTTACCGGCCACCAAACCACCCCATTCGGCACTTACCTTTCACGCTTCGCCGCGTTCGCCTTCGTCAGCTTCGGTGGGCTGCGTGTGTTTCTGGATGTGGTGTTGTCCAGCTATCTGGTATGGCCGGTGCATGCGCCGCTGCCCGATCTTGGCGCCGCCGGGCAAATATTTTTCATCGGTCGGTTCGATGCGCTGATGAGCATGATTTTGTTGGTTGCCGCACCGGCCCTGCTCGCGTTGACGCTGATCGAAGCGGGCTTTGGTTTCGTAAACCGATACGCGCAGCAGCTCAATGTATTCTCACTGTCTATGTCGATGAAGGCCTGGATGGGGGCGCTGCTGCTGTTGCTGATGAGCGGGGTGGTGATGCAGTTTATCGCGGACTGGATCCGCGATAACGCAGGCTTATTGAGCACGCTCACACGCAGTTTGTCATGAGTGAGGTGCGCAGGTTAGGGAGCTGTAATGGCAGGTAATGACGGTTCGGGCCAAAAAACCGAGAAGGCGACAGCGAAGAAAATTCGCGATGCGCGTCGTGAAGGTGAGGTGGCCAAAAGTCGTGACCTCTCGCAAACGGCTACATTGCTGGTGTGGACGGGGTTGCTGGCTGGCCTGTCGGGATTCTATGCCGATCGCTTTGCCTATCTGGCGGCGTTGTCCTGGGCACACGTCAACGCAGGTGGCGCGGGCGAGTTGAGCGCGCTCGGCGGCGCAGCCGTGGAAGTGTTTCTGGCACTGACACTGGTCCCGCTGGCGATTGTGGGGTTAGTCGGGTCGCTTACTGAGTTGATGCAGGTCGGTCCGTTGTTTGCCAGCAAGCGCGTGACGCCGCAACCGAAGCGCTTGAATCCCACCGAGGGGTTTAAGCGTATGTTCTCCAGTCAGAACTTGATTGAAGTTATCAAAGCCATTGCGAAGACGTTGGTATTAACGGCCCTCACCGCTGTTTTGCTGCGTATCTATCTACCGGACATCCTGGTACTGCCGATGGCTCAACCGCAGGCGGGCGGCGATCTAACCAGGCGCATTTTGTTGACCCTAATGGGTGCCATTGCGGTCATGTTTGCGTTTTTTTCAATTATCGACTGGCTGGTGCAAAAATGGCAGCATGCTAAGAATCTACGGATGAGTAAATCTGACGTGCGGCGTGAGCAAAAGGACGACCAGGGCGATCCGCAGATTCGCAGTCAACGTAAGGCATTGCATCAAAAGTGGGCCAACCAGAGCGCGCTGGATGCCACACGCAGTGCAACCGCGCTGCTGGTCAATCCAACCCACATTGCCATCGCGATTGCTTATTTGCCGGAGGAAACTGCCGCTCCTATTATCACCGCCAAGGCTGAAGGACACCTGGCGGGTTTGATGCGAAAAGCGGCGCGCGAGGCCGGTGTGCCAGTGGTGCGCAATGTGGCACTGGCTCGCGCGCTTAACTTCCAGGGTGAGGAGGATGAGTTGATCCCGGAAGAGTTTTTCGATGCCGTGGCTGACATTATCTTGTGGGCGGAACAGTGGCGCGCTGCGAGCGCGACTCACCGCACCCGCGCAGGTGAGATCACGCTGTCTAGTTCGTAGAGCAGCGATTCCATCACGCGGGGCATGCGATGCAGCGCAAATATCGCTGGCGGCGTACTCATCGGCCCAAGGGGCTCGCCGGGCTCCAGTGCCTGGCCACCGTGGGGATTTCGACCCACGCTCACGGGTGTCAATGCACGACGCTCGCCAAGAGCGCTTTGCAACGGATCATACGGGCTCATCGAGTCCTCACGTAGTACCAGCTTGTCCTGCGCCGAAGAAAGCACTTCGCCGCGCACGTAGTAGGCATTGATCTGTGTGTTGGCAACGCCGGCGTCCAGGCCGTGAGCATTCAGCGTACCGGCCTCCACGCTTGCCGCATTGAAGGTGACGGCCGGCCAGCCAGTGGCCAGAGATTGCGCGGAGGAGATTGAGCCGCCGAGCGAATGGCCGACCAGCAACATCGATTTGCCGTGGCTGGTTGCGTGCAACTGGCGCGCAAGCTCGATGCCCTGGGTATGTTGGTCCGAATGCAGGTCCAATCCCTGGGGCAGGTTTGCGCCGGTCCAGTCCTTCAGTTCGTCGGTGCCTCGAGTCGCCAGAGTATATCGCTCATTGATATCGTCGTAGTACACCGCAGCGAAAAAACCGGTGTCGGCGTCCACCAGTCGGTCGGCCGACAAACCGAATGCCCGGGTGAACTCATCGTCACTAAGGCGCCGGATCGAGTCGGGAAACATCTGTTCGATGCTGCGATCGTAGTACACATCACTGGCGATCAGGCCCAGCTCGACGCTGTTCTTCAGGCGCGCGATGTCGCGGCCCCGCTCGGAGGTGAGATCTGGCGGGTGCTTGGCGATCAGCGCGTCGCTGGCGTAGCGAATGTAGGTAGCGCGACGGACCTCGTTGGCGATCTGTGCGGCCTGGCGTGGCGAGTAGCCCGCCGCGCCCATTTGCTGATACGCGTTTTCATAGGCGTAGAACGCGGCCTGATGTTGCTCCCTGGGCACCGGCGTGGGTGTGCCTTGGGACGTTGTACCGGCGGTGGGCCGGGCGGTAGGTTGCCGGCCTGGTGCATCCAGGTGATATGGCGCGTACACCGGTGCGTTGAAGCCCGAAGCGAAGTCACTCATGAGGGTCTCCTTGTTGTTTCAACCGTGCTTCGTGAGTACGGCTGCAACGCGCGGCGTTCGGATCGTTCCCACCTGCGACCTCGTGGTGACCCTATAAGCCGGGCCTGCGACGCTGAACACCGGGCCAGAGCATCAGCACTCAGAGAGCGAATACACGACGCCACTGGCAGTCACACGGCTAGCGGCAACAATCAGGAGAGTGCAATGGGTCTTAGTGTTAACAACGATGTGAATTCGAGTTATTTCACCAACCTCAACGACGTCAACGATGTCCTCAGCTATCTGGAGGACTTCAAGAACTCGCTGTCCGCGCCCGAGCAGGCGCTGTACAAAGATTTATTCGACGACTTTGCACAGCACTTTGGTGGCAACCGCTTCGTCAAAGTGGGGGGGCGACCTAGCGGCATCCGCTTGCCGAACTTGGCCAAGTCGCAAACCGCCGATGAGATGCTGAGCCTGTTTAAGGGCTTGCGTGAGATCCCGGACTTGTTCCAAGGCCGCATCCCCAAGGGCCTGGACACGATTGGGACGCTGGAGCACATCAAGAAGAATCTTTCCCCGAAATACGAAGCCTTCGCGGGCACTATTGATGAACTTATCTCCGGCCTCAAAACCAGCAAGATTGAGGGCACTGAGCTTGACAGTGAGCTGGCCGATTTGATTTCGCTGATGGGCAATGCCGGCAAGCCCGACGCCGATCCGCGTTTTGGCATCTTAGAGCCGGCGGTCATACCTCCCGAGATTACCAACGGAACCGTGCCTCCTGGCGGCGTCAATGGGCAGGGCGCGGAGGGTGCCAGCAGCGGTGGCACGATGAACAACGGCGGCGTGAACGGAGCCGAGACTCAAGAGAGCACGGGTGCGGCGGGTGGAGCCGCCGGCGGCGCTGAAGGCATCGGTCAGATTGTGGCCAAACAGCAGGAGGAGAACTTCCGACGCAGCAGCGGCGCACGCAAAGGCGGAAACAACCCGGACAGCGGAACTGATTCGGCCAGTCTTGATGGCGCTCGCGGTGGCAGCGTGTTCGAAGCTATCGCGCTGGCATTAGGCGAGGCGATGAACAACAAGCTGAAAGGATTGCTGGAGGCTGCTGAAGGTGTGCGTTCAAGCGATGAGGACATTCTGCAAAAGAGCGCCCAGGTAACCGCGCGGGGCCAGGAGTTGAATGCTATCTCCCAGGCCTTCAATTCGTCGATCAACTCGGTAGGCCAGGCGGCCTCAACGGCGGGTCGTAAGAGCTAGTCCATCCCGGCGCGACTGGCGGACGGCGCTGCTCGGCGGTTTGCGAACAGTGCCGGTTCGCCGGTTCGTCAATGACGCCGCGTGGTGTCGGTACCGGCTGACCTTCGGGTTGGCCGGTTTTTTTTCCACTCTCCTGGTGTTTGTCTTTCGGTATGAACGCACTGGCAGGTCATCTGTACACACTGCCATTAGTCGACAGACAGTTCCATCCTCGGGAGTACAGTCATGAAAGATCGAATCAGCAAGCTCAACATGGGCTTTGCGCTTATGGCAATCATCGCCTGCGATGGTTGGATGAATGCCCACGCCGAGCCAGCGCCGGTGTTCGCGGCACCCCCCAGTCCCGAGACCTTAGCGGCGCTGCTGATACCGCCGCGCTATCGCTCGGCGCAGATGCAAACCTCCGTGGCGCCGCCCTCAACTCAGGACGGCTTCGGCATGATGATCAACTTTGCCTACAACTCTGCCGACATACAGCCGGAATCGTTGCCGCTACTGGAATCCGTCGGACAGATGCTTCACTTGCCGCGCGTCGCCGATAAAGTGGTGCTGATTGCCGGCCACGCGGATGCAAGTGGCACCCACGGGTACAATCAGGCGTTGTCTGAGCGCCGTGCCACCACGATCAAGCAGTATCTGGTGGAGAGCTTCGGCGTGGCACCGCAGCGCCTGATGACGATCGGCTTTGGGGAGTCGGCACTGTACAACCCGGCGGACCCGTACGCGGACGTTAACCGACGTGTGCAGTTCAGCGAAGCCACCGGCATTTCGATCCAGTAGCGCGAAATGTCAGATGCTACGGTAAATCTCGCGCACCCGGATAACAGTCGGTTTAGCGATATCCTGCTCGCGATGGGCGTGATGGCTATCGTGGCGCTCATGGTCTTGCGTCTGCCGGTGATCGTGATTGACGCCCTAGTGGCCGTCAATATCTGTGCCGGCGTTGCACTGTTGCTGATGGCGCTCTACACGCCGCAGCCGGTGGCGTTCTCCAGCTTTCCCAGCGTGTTGCTTATCTCCACTTTGTTCCGCCTGGCGTTGTCGGTGGCCACGACTCGGCTGATTCTCCTGGATGCGGATGCCGGCCATATCATCGATGCCTTCGGCAACTTTGTCGCTGGTGGGAATCTGGTCGTAGGGGTGGTGGTGTTTGTGATCATCACTGCCGTGCAGTTCATCGTTATTGCTAAAGGGGCAGAACGTGTGGCAGAGGTGGCTGCCCGTTTTACCCTGGATGCAATGCCAGGCAAGCAGCTCAGCATCGATTCGGATTTGCGCTCGGGGTTGATCGACAAAGACGAAGCCCGCAAGCGCCGTGTGTTGCTGGAGAAAGAAAGCCAGCTCAATGGCGCCCTGGACGGCGCAATGAAATTTGTTAAAGGTGATGCAATCGCCAGCATCATTATCGTGATCGTAAATCTGCTGGGCGGCCTCACCGTAGGCGTCCTACAGCACGGCATGCCCGTGGGTACCGCGGCAGAGGTGTTCTCCATCTTAACCATCGGTGATGGCATGGTGGCGCAAATTCCGGCACTGCTGAGTGCCATGGCGGCGGGCCTGGTGGTGACCCGAAGTAGTTCCTCCAGCGGTGGCACGCATCTTGGCGCGACCATTGGTCGGCAGATCTGCCGGCAGCCCCGGGTGCTGTTGTTGACGGGCGTGATGTCGTTGTTGTTCGCTGTGGTGCCCGGCTTTCCCACCACTGTATTTGTTGCGCTTGCGATCGCGATGATTGCCGTCGGGCACTACGCCGATCCAACGTTGATTGCCCGTCTGCTCGGGCGAACGCCCTCGCTGGCCCTACAAGATATCGACGAGGCGAGCATTGATCAGGGCTCCTCGGTGAGTGTTGACCCTACACCTCCCGTATCAGTTTCGATCCCACCAGGAATCGCGCAGGCATCAAATCTGAGCGAGCACGTGCAACACGCAATCCAAGTGCTGGCCAGGCGCAGCGGCGTGCCGTTCCCGGTGCCGCAGTTGGTGGCGTCGCGCAAGCACGACGAGGACATCCGGGTGTTCATCTATGACGTGGAGATTTGCACCGTCGACATGGCGGCGCCATTACGTGAGGAGCCACTGCTAAGTGGTGTGGTGCTGAAGGAAGGGCCGGGCCCAGAGGCGTTCGAGCACAGCGCAGCCGCGCCTGATGAGGATGATGCGATGGCTATGCGCGTGGTTAACACCGTCGCGCAGTGTTTGCGCGAGCACATCGATCGGTTCCTGGGGGTTCAGGAAACCAGTGGGTTGATCGAGGATGCGGCGCGGCGTTATCCAGCGCTGGTGAAGGAAGTGTTACAGGTGCTGACGATGCAACAGATCGCCGAAGTGCTGCGTAACCTTCTGCGAGAAGATATTCCCATTCGTAACATGCGTGACATTCTGGAAGCTCTCGCCGAATGGGGCGGGCGCGAGCGCGACCTGGGCGCGCTGACAGAATTCGTCCGCATGGGTCTGTCGCAGTTTATCTCGCGCCGCTATGCCGGGCAGAACCGCTCGCTGGTGGCCGCGGTGCTGGGCGGTGCGACCGAGACCGCGTTACGCAATGCTCTGCAGGAAACCCCCGCCGGGGTCATGTTGATGCTGGATCCGGAGCGTCTGGGCACCCTGCGCGAGGTTGTGCAGGAGGCGTTTGGTGAGAGTGTCTCGAACCCGGTGCTACTCACCTCAGCCGATATGCGTCGTCATGTGCGCCGCGCTGTGCAATCACATGTGCCTGGGCTGGCGGTGCTTTCCTATCAGGAACTCGACCCGCAAGTGAGTGTTGCTGCCAGTGCCACTATTGACCTTCCGGAGACAGAACAATGATCACAGTTAACGCCTGCCCAGGCGCTGCCCGTCGGTGGCCCCAGATCTTCGTGCTGACCGGGTTGCTTGCAACAGCCGGGTGTGTGCTGGGCGCGGCGGCGCAGGCCAAACCCCCATCCTGGCCGAACACGACGATATCCATACACGCGCAAGAGCAACCGTTGGATGAATTTCTACAGGATTTGTTCAACGCGGCAGGCTTGCGCGTGTTGTCCAGTAGTGCCGTCTCCGGGCGCGTAAGCGGTCATTTTGACGACACGCCGGAAATCATTTTCTCACACTTGGTCAAAGCGTATGGTCTGCTGCCGTATTTCGACGGCACAGTGATGCACGTGTCCTCGACCAAGGAGATCACCCAACGCAGTGTGAAGCTCCCTAAGCGGGAACTTGAGCAGGTGGTGCACGCGCTGGTGCAACAGCAATTGGCTGACAGCCATCAACACCTGACGGTGTTGCGAGAACAGGGAGTCATTCGGTTTCGCGGAGCACCGGAGTTCGTGGCCGATGTGCAAGAGCTGATCAGGTACGCGCGCCAGCGCCCCTCACGGGCAAAATCCACGCAACCGGTGATACGGCTGCCTGCTGCCACGCCTGCGCCAACGGCGGCGCCGAGCAATCCGGTGATATTCAAAACATTCCGCCTGCGCTACGCTTCTGCTACGGATCTGACGTTTTTTCAGAACGGACGCGAAGTGACCGTGCCTGGCGTTGCCAGCCTGCTGCGCAGCATGATGGGCATTGGCGGCTCGCTGCTTGCCGCCTCTTCTGCGGGCGCTGCGCTGCACTCGTACAATCTGCCGTCCCTGCGTGGTCGTGGCTTGCGTGCGCCGGACACGCGCAACGCTCTCGGCCAGCGCTCGCCACAACAGGGGGGCAGCGGGGGCGGGGAACCGCAGCGCACACTCGCCGCCACGCCCGTCGATCGAGACCGTGTCACCCATATCGAGGCCGATGCCAGCCTGAACGCCGTGATCGTGCGCGATTACGCCGAAGCGATGGCGTTGTATCAGGGGTTGATCGACGAGTTGGATGTCGAGCCACTGCTGGTTGAGATCAAAGTCACTATCGTCGATGTAGACCGAGGCAGCCTCAGCGATATCGGCGTCGACTGGCAGTACAACGATCGCCGCAACGACATCCGTTTTGGCGGAGGTAACGCGGGCATCGACGCGCTGGCGCCATCCGGTGGCTTGTTACTCAACACAGTGCTGGGCAATTCCGGTCACTTCCTTGCGCGGGTAAATGCCCTGGCGCAGAACGGTTCGGCGAAACTGGTCTCGCGCCCGCAGGTGCTCACGTTGAGCAACCTCGAGGCGGTGTTGAGCACTGATCAGTCGTTCTTCGTGCGCGTGGCCGGCAATGAAGATGTCGACTTGTTTAACGTCTCGGTGGGTACTGCGTTACGCGTTGTGCCCAACGTCGTGGGCGATCCGAGCGATCCGCAGATACGGTTGTTGGTCACCATTGAGGACGGCTCGTTGAGCCCGGATCAGACGGTAGATGAGATTCCCGTGGTTGAGCGATCGTCGCTGAATACACAAGCGATTATCTACGATGGCGAGAGTCTGTTGCTGGGCGGACTGGTGCGCGAGGCGAGCGCAACCAACACCCGCAAGGTGCCGATTCTTGGCGATGTTCCCGGCGTTGGCCGCTTGTTCAGGCGCGATGAAAAAACCGAGCGGGCGCAGGAGCGACTGTTCATGATCAGCCCGCGTATCGTCCGTAACCGTCGCGGGGCGCCTGCCCGCATCGATGGCTCCATACCGGAGTCTGGTGCGCAGGCCAACGCGCCGCCTGAAATGGTAGAAGCGCGTGCCAAAGCCCAGCAGCCGGGGATTGGTCATCGGCAACCGGAGGCGTATCTGGATGGCTTCTAAAACGATAGCGACGCCTGCATCTGTGTTGCCACCGGCGTTCGCTGGCGGGCTGGTACTGCGTGTGATGTCCGGGGTGCACAAAGGGGCCCGCGCGATGTTACGCCAAGGCGAACTGGTGATCGTCGGCCGTGATGCCGAATGCGATCTGCGTCTGATGGATGAGCAGGTGCAAGATCGCCACTTCGCTTTGTTGCTAAACGGTCCGGCGCCTGAGCTGCGCCCGTTCGGTGCCGCGTTGAAGGTGAATGGTAACGCTGTAAGCGGTGAGCGGCTGCAGTTGCCGATTCCCTGCGAGCTGCAGCTGGGCGAGGATTGCACTGTCACGCTAGATACGCCTGATGGGAGCGGTGCAGTGCCCAACAGACGCGCGGTTGGGGTTGTTCGGTCCACCTTCGGCTTCATGGCCTGGGCCACGGTGTTGCTCTGCGCCGCGCTCGCATCCACCGCCTTTTACCAACCGTTCGCACAGCCGCAGGAAGGGCCGGATACGATGCACGGGCAACGCATCGCGATCGAACAACGTCTGGCCGCGCATCCTGGTGGTGCGGATCTGGCACTTACTGCACACGGCGCGCAGTGGGTTATCGCGGGCGTTGTCGCACAGAGCGTGCGATCAGCTATCGAAACCGAGTTGGCCGCTGCCAACTACCGCCCTGCACCCATCGTCAATTTGACTTCTGATGACGAAGTGGTGGCACAGATTAAGGCGGTTTTCGCCAGCAACGGTTACGCAGCGCAGGTGGAGTACCTTGGCCAGGCAAGTGCGCGGGTAAGTAATCTTGATGGCGCCAACCCGGCGGTGGCACGTGTTGCCGAGCACGCGCGGCATGACGTGGTCGGCCTACGCGAGCTCACCGTGTTACCGGCGATGTTGGATGTGGAGGAGCCACCACCGCTTTCGATGGCGGACATTGGTGGTAGCACACGGCTGTCTCGCATCGTAGATGGGGAGACCGCGTATCTGGCCAGCACCGATGGTGGGCGTTACTTCGTCGGCTCGGTGCTGCCGAGCGGTCACCGGGTGCGTCAAATCACCAAACAAGCGGTGCAACTGGATTCGGACGGCCGACTGGACTGGGTACGGTTTTGAACGGGCCCGCGCCCTACATGTACGTACGGTCACAGATCGCAAAAGGTTAATCACACACTGGAGGTAGAGCTCATGTATCGCACAGAAGCGGCCGGCACCACGCCGGTTACGGATTCCCAAAACGCCAAACCTCGCGCCGGCGGCAGTTGGTACTTAGAGGTAGCACGCGCCTGGGGCAGCGCTCTGGATCGTCAGGCGGATAAGACGGTGGCGTTGGCGCAAAGTCTTAACGATGGCGACAGCGCGCCAGGTGCGGCGCTGCAAGTCTCCGCTGCCTCTCATGAGCTTGCGTTCTTATCAACCGCCGCGTCCACCGCCAGTAACAGCATTGGTCAGGCGCTGGAGACGTTGGGTCGCAAACAGTAACTGCGCAATCCGCCGGTTGTGTGGCGCATCGCTGCCCACAACCCGGCGATGCCCCTGTGGAGAAATCTGCCATGTCGATAGAAACACTTGTTGCTGCGCCCGCTACCTTGGCCCCGTTGAGCCCCGCAGGGGGCGCGGCGGGCACCGTTGATTTTTCCTCCGTGCTTGCCAAAGCGCGCGAGGCGCGACTACCGCCCCAGGCGCCGCAGGCGCAGGCCAACGGTGGCCTCCTGGGACCACTGCTCAATCTGAACACCCACTCTGCGCAACTGGCCACCTCGGCCAACCAGGCTGCAGCCACCGAGATGCGTCCCAGCGAGCTGATGATGCTGACGGTGCAAAGCCACGAATTTCTGTTTCACAGTCAGCTGGTGGCAAACGTTGCCAACCGTTCTGCCGACGGCGTGCAGCAACTGTTCCGGCAGCAAAGTTAGGTGGGCACCATGGCGCGGCGTTTTCTCGGATCAACCGTGGTATTGAGCGCATTGTTGCTTGGAGGGTGCGGGTACGAGCCACTGTACTCGCAATTGGATGAGCATCAGGCTAATGAGATGCTGGCGTTGCTGGTAAGCCAAGGCCATGACGCACGCAAAGTCTATGCGGACAAGCACTGGATGTTGCAGGTGAGTCGCAGCGATTTGGCTCCCGCCATGCGGGTGCTAAAGGCTGAGGGCCTGCCACGAGAGCGTTATGAATCACTGGGCGAGGTGTTCGCCAAACAAGGTTTGGTCTCCACGCCCCTCGAGGAGCGTGCTCGCTTGTTGCACGCCCTGTCGCAGGAACTGGCCCGAACGCTGTCTTCTATTGACGGGGTGGTCGCCGCGCGCGTGCATCTGGCTATCCCGGAGCATACCCCGATGGATGAGGAGCGCACGCCGTCCTCTGCGTCGGTGTTTATTAAGCACCGACCGGGTGCGGAAATTGTCAACAAAACCGCTTCGGTCAAATCACTGGTGGTCAATGGTGTTGAGGGGCTGCCTTACGACAATGTGTCGGTCACTTTCTTTGTGACGGCACCTCTGGCCAATGCGCCGGAACCCCCTGTAGATGTAGATAAGAGCGCGCTTGCCACGCTGTTGCCATCCGCAGCACTACCACTGGTGCTTGCTATCCCGTTGGTGATCATGCTCGGCGCGTTGGTGCTGCGTCGGCGCAAAACCTGAAGGAGATAAACCATGGACGACTCAGCACGGTTTTATCTGCCGTCTGTTGATGACGTGCACGAGGGGTGGATCGCATCACTGCTTGAATGCCAGGGCACGCGCATGAACGTCTTACTTCAAGGGGCACACGCTCGGCGTCAGGTGAGCGGAATGTTGCTGGAGGCATTCGATCTTCCCCAGCATCGCCCGCTGGAGTTGTCAGGTGTTTGCGCCTGGCTGTTGATGTCGCCAGCAGCTCAGCGGCGGTTGGCGCGTCAGTTGGCGGTGGCTGCGCATGCGATCCACATCCGTCGCGCGATCAACAAGGATGAGGTGGCCGCCATGCTCGAACAGTTGGGTGAACAGGCGTATCAGCGTGCCTTGCGCTCGCCGGTGCTGCAGAGCTTTGTGAGTGACGGATCTCCTCTGGGAGCGCAGTGGCTGATGTCGGCACTCGCCTGCGGTCGGGCGAAGGAGTATCTGACCGCGCTCGGAGCCGCTCTACTCGAACTGACGGTGGCGGAGGACGATACATTCGCGCGCATCCGGATGCGCTTTGCATTTTCACCGAGCTGCTGGCGGCGGCGCCCAACGGGCCTTGATGCCGAGCGGAGCACGTTGCAGATGCAGGTGCTGGAGTTTGTCGATCATGAGTAAGCGACGCACGGTTTGCGGTGTCCCGGCAGTGGCCGCCCTAACCGGACTGACCCCCGGTCGGCGTGTGGTGCCGGCGCATCAGGTGGCCGCGTTGGAGCAGACCGTGGTGGATGCAGCGGCAGCGGCTGAGCGGATACGTTCAGCAGAACAGGCTTGCGCTGAACGACTGAACCAGGTGCTCGACCGTGCCCGAGTGGAAGGGGTGACCGCTGCGCATCTGGAAGCCAATACAAAACTGCTAGCATTTTTGGAGCAGATTTCATCGCGCGCACTTGATCACGAGGCGGAACTGGTCGCCCTGGTGATTGGCGCGGTGGAGAAGATCCTGGGGCGCCTGCCACCTGATCTGATGGTGGTGGATCTGGCGGCGCGCGCGCTGGCGCAAGCGCGCGAGAATTTCGTGCGAGTGACGCTGTTAGTTAACCCGCAGATCAGTCCGGACCTGGATGTGCTGCGCACACGCCTTACACAGGCGCAGGTGGATATCGAGCAGCTGTGCATTGAGCACGACGCCTCGTTGTCGCTCAACGCCTGCCGCTTGTGCACGGTGGCAGGGGAGATTGACGCCAGTCTTGATGTTCAGTTGGCAGCATTGACAGCCGCCTTACTCGACCGACGAGAGGCTGCTAGCCAACGCGATTTTTCTCGCGACAAGCCTGCCCGTGTGGTGGCGCAATGAGTGCGACGCTTGGCGTTCTTGGCGAACGATTGCGACGAGCGGACACGCTGGTCCGCAGCGGTCGGGTGGTTCGCGCTTGCGGTACGCTGCTGGAAGTCAGTGGCCTCAACCTTGCCGTAGGCGATTTATGTCGGCTGCATCGGGAGGGTTGGCAGCTGGATGCCGAGGTGGTCGGGCTGGCACCCAGGACTGCGTTGCTGATGCCGCTCGGCGATTTGCAGGGGCTGGCCAGTGACGCGCGGGTGGTGGCACTTGGCACCGGCCATTCGGTTGGCGCTGGCGAGGCATTGCTGGGGCGGGTGATCGATGCAGATGGGGTGCCGTGCGACGGCGGTGGTCCGCTGGCGTTAAACGAACGCGCACCCTTGCACGCAGATCCACCCCCACCCATGGTCCGCCGCCCGATTAGTGCTGTGATGAGCACCGGTGTGCGCGCGATCGATACCTTGCTTACCGTCGGAGAAGGTCAGCGGATAGGTATCTTTGCTGCCGCTGGTGCGGGCAAGACCACGTTGCTCGGTATGTTGGCGCGCGGCACATCAGCCGATGTCACTATCGTTGCACTCATCGGTGAACGCGGCAGAGAAGTGCACCCGTTTGTGCGCGAGCAACTCAAACCCGCTAAAGGCAACTGGATTGCGGTGGTGGCCACGTCTGATCAGTCCGCAATACAACGGGCGCGAGCGCTCAGTACCGCCACCGCCCTGGCGGAGTACTTCCGCGCGCGCGGACAGCGCGTGCTGCTACTGGCAGACTCCGTGACCCGTTATGCGCGTGCGCTGCGTGACATTGGGTTGGCGGCGGGCGAGCCGCCTACCCGGCGGGGTTTCCCGCCCTCGGTTTTCTCGCAACTGCCGCGTTTGCTTGAGCGCGCCGGTAACGATGCGCACGGGTCAATCACGGCGTTCTACACCGTGTTGGTTGAGGACGAGCAAAGCGTTGATCCGGTCGCGGAGGAAGTGCGTTCGATTCTCGACGGCCATATTTGTTTAACCCGTGAGTTGGCGGCGCGCCAACATTACCCGGCGATTGATGTGCTGGCGAGCGTCAGCCGAGTGATGAACGATATCGTCAGTGATGAGCATGCACAAGCCGCGCGCGCGGCCCGCACAGCGCTGGCCAGGTATCGTGACGTGGAAGTCCTGCTGCAAATGGGCGAGTACCAGCACGGCGCTGACCCGAGTACTGACAGCGCGTTGGCGTGCGTCCCGCGGGTTAACCGATTGCTTACCCAGCCAGAGAAAATCGTGACCGACTTCGAGCAGAGTTTATTGGATCTGCGCCAGGCGTCGCAGGCGAATGCCGGGGTAGATCCCGCGCCTGCCTCAGATACATGAGATGCGTGCAGGTGCCGACATTGAGCGTATGCATACGGTGTTCGAGAACCGCGAGCGGCGAGCTCGCAAGCAACTGATCGAAGACCGAAAATGCCTGAACGATGTGTTGGAAGGGCTGCACGGCGCCGAGGACATCGAGCGCGCACTGCGCGCCAGATTGCACCGGCCGATCGCTAACCGTGTGTGCGTGGCCGATCTGGTCGAGGCTCAGGATCATGCGCGTGTAGTTGCCCAACAGATGCAAGAAGTCGCGCGGCTTAAGGGTCTGGCTTATGCGCGCAGTGAGCAGATGCGCGGCGAGTTGGTGCGACGGCGTCAGCAATGGCAAAAAGCGCAGTACCGGGTGACGAATGCACAGGCGCTGCGTGAGGCGAGGCGCTTGCAGAGCGTGGTGCGTCTGTGCGAGAACGAGGAAGAGGACGCGGGCGATCAGTGGGTCACCCAGCACCGTACTCCACGGGCAGTGACTAATGAGTATCCATGATGTTCCGGGTAGCCGCGCGCCGCGGGCGGTGCCGCCGTTAGCGGTGCCGGCCGCAGTGCCGGCCCACGGGCCATCGTTTGCGCATCGGCTCGCGTTGCGACGGGATACTTCTGGGGATAGAAAGCCATCCACACCGACGCGTGGCGTGCCATCTGCCCGCACGGCGTCCTCCTCGGCCGGGTCCCTTACTGGCAAGGCGCCGACAAAAGCGGATGCGTCGGTGCCGACGACGGCGCGATCGTCGACCGGCCAGACTTCGCCACCCACACGCGCTGTCAGCCTAACTCATCATCAGATGCTCACCGTGGTACTGCCGCTGGTACGGCGCATAACACCACAGGTCTTGCGCGCGATCGCCTCCCGCTACACGGCGGCGCGAGGCAAACCATGGCGCAAAGGCGTTGGCAGGGTACGTGTGACCGTCACCATCGAGGGGCTGGGCGATATCACCATCGCGCTGTGTAAGACGCCGGACGGCTGGGTAGTCGAGGTGCAGGCCGATCCGCTGATCGATTGCCTGAAACAAATTTGAACGCCTTCGGGGTCGGTCTCTACTCATAGGCAGTCGTGAGCACTCTGTGGCCGCGATGTTCATCCAAACCGGGAGATTCGAACGATGGGCAAAATTTTCACTTTTTCTCTCTGCGCGCTCACCTTTACGGTGACAGCGCTTGGGGCCACCGCCGCGAGCGCGGCTGAGCTTGATTACCGATATGCCGAGTCCCGCTATCAGCGTGTGGATCTGGATAACGGGGTTGATGGCGATGGTTTTGGGATTGGCGGTTGGTTTCGCGTCAACCAGCGCTTCTTCGTCGCCGCGGATGTTGGGAAGATCGATCTGAGTAACGGTGCTGATGTAACCTCGACCGGCGCCGGTGTTGGCATCATCGCCCCGCTCAGCGACAACTGGGACGGCATTGGTGTCGCGATGTTACGTCGCGCCAGTATCGACAGCCCCGGCGGCGATCGCACCGAAAACGGATACGCAGTGCAACTGGGCGTGCGCGGCCAACCGGCGCGCAAGATCGAAACCCGGGCGCTGTTGGTTTTCGCTGATGTGGGCGGTAGCGATACCTCCGTGACGCTAACCGGCGACTACTACTTCACGCCACAGTTCTCCGCCGGTGCGGCGCTGAACTTCGCAGGTGATTCGCAAGCGCTGTCCTTAGGCGCGCGCTATTACTTCGGCAGGAAGGACTAATGACATTGCCTGCCCGTCTGCGTTGCTGACGGGCAGGCGCTGATCTTGCTGGCTCAGGCCAATCCCTGGCAAACCGGTATTGTCCCGCAACATCCCCCCAACCAATGCCGCAAGCCACCCTGGGCGTGGCCCTCGCAATCCCCCGAGGGCCACGCCTTTTTTGTACCCGCCGGTCGGGCTGCAGCTAGGGTCGCCCCGTAATTCCCTGGGTTATCAGATGAACGCCGTCTGCGGCAAGCCTCACTACCGAATGAACCTTAAAAAAACCATGCAGCCGCTTGCTGCGTGTCACCCCACCATCGGAGAAGTGAGATGAGAATTGACTCAGGTGTCAACACCCAGATCGCCGCCCCGGGCCGCGACGCAAGTGCGCCGCCCGAAGGGCAAAAGGCGTCCGCCCCTGCGCCGGCTGGCGCAACCTCAGGCCAGACCCTGGCGGCGTTGACTCGCAGCAACGCGACGCTGCGAGCAATGCAGCGGGGGCCAACCGCGCGTCCTGCCAGACCGGCCGCCAAAGCCCGCGTGCGCAGCAGGGAGCAAACCAAAGCCTCTAACGATGAGTCGGCGATTGATGGCGCTGAGCAGGCCTTTAAGGACCGGGTAGGTGAGCGGGCGCGCAACAAACCCGACTTTCACAAGATGATGAAAGGTATTTACGGTGATAGATACAACGAGAAGACGGTTGAGGGTTTGCGTCAGCGCGCCTTGGCTGGTGACTTCAGTTTTCTGCCCAAGGCGCGGTTTGTGTCCAGCGGTGAACTCAATGGCAACCACGCCGCCTATGACGCCAGCTCCGGCACCATTTTGCTGAACGAAAATCTGAAGAGTAATCCCAGGATGTTGGCAGATTACTACGCTGAGGAGGCTGGCCATCACATGGATACCTTCTTCGGCAAGGGCGATGCCGTGGGCGATGAGGGAGAGCTATTACGCCATGCGCTTAACGGTACCAGCCTGAACGAAATCGAGCTGGCAGCGATCCGTGCGGAGGACGATCGCGGCACAATTACGGTGGATGGTAAGCAGATTGAGGTGGAGTTTGGTTTCTTCAAGAAGATAAAGAAGAAGTTCAAAAAAGGCTTGAAGAAGGTCAAAAACGGATTCAAGAAAATCGGCAAGGGTATCTCCAAGCTTGCGAAGAAAGCCTGGAAAGGAATTAAGAAAGCCGGCATGTGGCTGATGACCTCCACTGTTGGGCAGTATGTGATGACAGCTGCATTGGCGGCGTTCTCAGTAATAACGGCGGGCGCAGGTACTGTGGCGATGATGGCCTGGGAGGCCGCTAAACAAGCCGCGCTGGCAGTTGCGCGCAGCGTTATCGTCAAGAAGTCGGCCAGTTTTGTCGCCAAGGTGACGGGGTCTAAAACGCTGGGCAGAATCGCAGGCATCGTGGGCGCAGCGTTCGCAGGCGGCAAGATTAATGTGAGTTCAACCAGCGGCTTCATCAGTTCGGCCGGCAAGATAGCCAAGGACGTTGCAGTGAGCGAGGCGAAGCGTGCCGTTAAGCAAGAGGTGTTGAGTAAAATTGATTCGCCACTGCTGCAGACGCTTGCCGGTTTCGCCACCGATGCGGCGATTACCAAGGTTGGGGACTACGCCTACGACGCAGTCGCCGGCTCCGAACCCAGTAGTGACGCGGACAAAGCCAAGGCGGAAGGGGCAGACAAAGCGGGTAAAACCGCCGAGGAGGATGAGTTGAGCATATTCGACGTGAAAGGGCAGGCGAAAGAGGGCCTTAGGAAGCTTGGGAAAGTGGATCTTGGCGATGTCGTTAAGAAGCTGGCACCGAAAGAGCTGGCGAACGTGATCAGGTCGATTACTGACGGCGAGTTGGACGGCATCACGCTCAAAGATCTGGCCGTCGCGGTCAAGAAGGGCTTCAACAACTTCCAAAACATGAGCGCGGGCGAGGTTGCTGATGCGTTGCAGTTCTACGTGGAAGGTGCAGTGCGAAGCCTCGGTGAGGTGGATGCGGATGACGTCAAAGCATTTGTAGCCAAGGCCTTTGAGCAGGCAGGCGAGCTCAAAGCAGACGATATTGCCGGGCTGGCTGGCCTTGACGGTGAAGACCGTAAATCGTTGATCAAGATTGGGGCGAACCTGTACGGGAGCAAACCCGCAGATCTCACCCTGGGTGATTTGCTGGCGCTGGCTCAAGGTGAAAGCAACCCATCCTCAACGCAGGACGAACGCACGGCTGCCTAGCCAGCGGGTTGGAAATTTGCAGCAATGGACGCCGGCCATCCGGCCGGCGTCCACATGGGGCGAAGTGATTCCGTCAGTCTTCGATTTCATACTCCAGTTCTTCCGCCAGAACCACGTTACCACCCAGCTCCTGGCCCTGGGCTTTCACCAGGACGCCATCGCCGAGACCGGCGAAGAACGACTGAGCGCTTAGTCCGGTACCGTTAACATCTTCGTACTGCGTGCCCGCATCCACCTGGATCGTCACGCCCAAAATCGACAATGTTTCATTTGCGCTAAAGTTGTCAACGCGCCCTTGCACCTCCACCTCGTCATCCGGGTCGTCGCGCTCCAAGCGGCTGGCGAGTATCGTGTTACTGCCGGCGGGATTTTCGGTGCCGCGCACCTCCACCCAGTCGCCGCTGCGCAGGTCGCCCAGTGAGAAGCGGGAGTTGTCGGCATCGCTGCTGTCTTCAATGCGCGTGAGAGCGTCCAGGCGCACTGCGATCCCAAGCACGGTAAAGCGATTGTTCGCAGCGTCTACGTCCTGCACCGTCGCTTCAACGCGCGCACTGCCACCGCGCCTTATGGAGACCTTGCGAGCGAGCAGCGTGCCGTCACTTTGCAACTGCCCCTCCGCTTCGACTTTTACGTCCAGCCCAAGGTCCGCTGCCGTCCCGTTTTCGAAGCGCGTTGCATCGTTGGTGATCACGGTGATGCCGGCAACATCAAAGTCCTGGGCGGAGGCGAAACGCGTGATCAGCCCCTCTACCTCCACCTCGTCACGCGAATTGTTGTCGTCGCCGCCCATGTCCGGCAACAGTGACTTGAGCTCAATGTCCTGCGCCAGAAACGCGCCCGCGGCATCAAAAGTGGCGCCTTTGACTTCCACCAGGTCGCCATTGCTGATGCTGCCGCTGTCGAAGTCCCTGAGTGTGGCCTGACTGTAGTCCACCAGCAGATCACTAATCACGAAGGTACTGGCTACCACGTCCAGCGCCGCTACTACGCCGTTCACTTCAAACAGCTGTCCGGCAGGCTTAGGCTCGATGCGTGAGGCCTGCACAGCGTCGTCGGACCTGACAAAGCCGCTCACTTCAACAACATCGCCCACCAACAGCCCGTCCAGCCCAGGAGGGGAAATGCGGTCGTCGAAAGTGGTGCTGGAATCCACGATGACTGTTTGACCGAGCACCACAAGCACACCCGCGACGGCGTCGATCGCGCTGATCGGCCCCTCAACGTTGTCGTCGAAAATGATTTGGCTGGCGTCGCCGGTGATGCCGTCATCGTTAACGGCCCCGAGCACGGCGACCACCTGCCCGATCGAAAGATCTGACTCGCTGGCGCTGGCGCCGTCCAGGGTGACCGACGCAGATCCCGTTTCGAATTTGATGCCGTTCACGAAAATGCTGCCAAACCCCGTAATCGCACCAACGGTCAGCAGGTCGGTGGTCGCTGCCGGCGGTGGGTTGGTGGTGCCGCCTGGGACCGGGTCGGCAGCAGTACCCCCGCCGCTGCCGC
>CBDUQI010000098.1:0-20408 GCA_965369325.1 uncultured Gammaproteobacteria bacterium | reverse complement strand
GCCAGCAATAACTCGAAACTATCCGCCATCTGATCGATGCTCGATGCATCAAACAAGTCGTGTTTGTACATCCAGCCCAACACCAGACCGTCGTCCTGCTCGATGGCGGTCAGGTCCAGATCAAACCGTATGCTGCGATACTCATCGTGAATAAGGGTTAGCGATGCGCCCGGCAAGGTGAGTTGCTCGGTAGCGTAGTTCTGCAGCACAAATTTAATCTGGCACACCGGGCTGTACCGCAAACTGCGCTCGGCACGCAGCTCATCCACCAGCATTTCAAACGGCACAGCTTGGTTCTCGTAGGCATTGAGCGCTACCTCACGCGCAGCCTCAAGCAACTGGCTGAAAGTCGCGTCATCCTGCAATTGCGTCCGCAACACAAGCGTGTTCAGGAAATTTCCGATCAGCCCCTCGACATCCACATGATCGCGACCAGCGACCGGCGTCGCGATAAGAACGTCGCGCTCCCGACTCCAGCGGGCCACCAGCAATGCGAAGGCAGCCTCCAGGACCATAAACAGACTGGCGTCATGATCGTGTGCCACCCGTTTGACGGTCGCTAGCAGTGCGAGCGGGAGATGCCGCTTAACGACGCCCGCTGCGTAGCTCTGGGTGATGGGCCATGGACGGTCCAGCGGCAGACTGTGCACCGCTGGAGCGGCGGCAAGTTGCGCGCGCCAGTACGCCAGTTGCTGCGCTAGCGCCTTGCCTTTGAGGTTGTCACGCTGCCAATGCGCATAATCGGCGTACTGCACGGGCAACGGGGCCAAATCGGCCTCCGTGCGTTCCAATGCAGTACGGTACATCGTGGCAAGCTCGCGAATAAGAATTCCCAGTGACCAGCCATCGGAGGCGATATGGTGCATAGTCACTAACAACACGTACTGCGTGGGACGCAGTACAAGCACTTTCGCCCGGATCATCAGATCGGCGGATAAATCAAACGGCGCATTGGCCTCAGCATCCATGTGCCGAGTGAGTTCATCGGCTTGACCCTCAACCTTGTGCAGGTCGATCACAGACATCGGCACCGATGCGTTCTGGCGGATAACCTGGCAGTTGTCGAGGAATACGGTTCTGAGCACCTCATGACGCGCAACCACACCGTCGAGTGCTTGCTGTAACGCGTCCAGGTCCAGTTCACCCTCAACGCGAATGGCACCGGGCAAATGGAACTGCACGCTGCTGCCGTCAAGCTGATGCACGAACCACATACGTTGCTGCGCGAACGACAGAGGTATGGGTTGCTCGCGGGAAACGGGTGGTATCGCGCTAAAGCCCGTCTCCTGTTGTGCGTCAAGGTACGCGCTAAACGCCTGCACTGTCTTATGCTCAAACAATGCAACGACGGGCACTTCTTTGTTCAATTGGCGCGCGGTCTCGCTCGCGATACTTGCGGCGTACAGAGAATGCCCGCCCAACTCAAAAAAATCAGCTGCTGCACTGAGCTGCTCAACATCGAACACCTGCGCCCATATTCGCGCGACGTGCCGTTCGGTTGGCGTAACCGGCGCGACGTACTCGGAGGGACTCGCGAACTCGAACTTGGGCAGCGCATTACGGTCAAGTTTGCCGTTCGCGGTGCGCGGTAGCGAATGCACAACGGCATACCCCGCCGGCAGCATAAAACCCGGAACCTTGCTCGCCAGATACTTGCGCACAAGCCGGACAATGTCGTCTTCTTCCTGTGCTTGGGCGACAGGGCTAGGAACCAGGTAAGCCACCAGGCGTGCCTCGCCCATAGCGCCCACTGCGGCAACGGCGGCTTCGGCTACCTCCGGACACTCTCCCAGAGTCGCTTCGATTTCTTCCAATTCCACCCGATGGCCGTTGATTTTCACCTGCTCATCGACGCGGCCCAGATACTCCAGATCACCCTCCGGCAGCCAGCGAACCAGATCCCCGGTACGATACGCGCGCCCATCACAGGCGTGGCTAAGTGGCACAAAGCGCTCAGCCGTCAACGCTGGCCGGTTCAGATAGCCTCTGGCCAAGCCTGTCCCGCCGATGTACAACTCGCCAACGCTGCCGACCGGCGCAAGCGTGCCTGCGGGGCCCATGACAAATAGCTGCGCGTGCCCCGGCGAGGTGCCGATGGGTACTTGCGCCGAAGGCCACTGCGCTCGGCACTCATATACCGAGCTCCAGACGCAGGCCTCGGTCGGCCCGTACTCATTGAATAGCCGCAGGGTGTTCCAGGGCGAGGAGAAATGCTGCGCGACCAATCGGGCCGGGCACGCACTGCCTGCGACAATCGCAACTTCAAGATGCGTCGCAGGGCGTGCTAACGCGGCCATCAAACGCACATAGACGTCCGGCAGCGTGAGGAAGTGGGTCACCTCCTCACGTATCATCATGTCGGTCAGACTGGCGAAATCCAATCCATGCTCCGCCTGATAGAGCACCAGCTTCCCGCCACTGCTCAAGGTCCAGAACAAGCCCACGATAGAGCTGTCAAAAGCAAGCGAGGATAACAGTGCGAATGAGCGCGGCGGCTTGCCATACACGCGCTGGCGCGATGCGTTGGACTGCACCAACGCCGCATGCTCCACCACAACTCCCTTCGGTGTCCCGGTTGAGCCGGAGGTATAGATGGCATACGCCAAATGCCCAGGTGTTAGCTCACCCTCACGAGCGACAGGACCGGACGCCGGGAGTTGACCGAACTGGCGCTGGTGTAGTGCCGTATCCACTATGACCAGATGCTCCGCTGAGTGATCCAGCCACGCTGCCACCGCCATCTCGGTCAGCAGAACTCGGGCACCGCAATCCTCGATGATGAACTGCACTCTATCTTGCGGATAGTTCGGGTCAATGGGCACATAGGCTCCCCCCGCCTTCAGCACCGCGAGGATAGCGACGATGGCATCTATTGAGCGGTCGCAGCACACCGCAACCAGCTGGTCCGGGCGCACCTGGCACCCATGAACGAGATGATGCGCGAGCTGGGTCGCCCGAGCCGTGAGCTCTCCGTAGGTCAGCGTCGCTTCCCCCGCGACCACCGCAATTGAATCGGCGGAGCGCTCCGCCCATTGATCAATCTGCTCATGAATCAGTGATTGCGAGACAGCGGGCGTACCACTGCCCCACGCGGCAAGCAAGGCCTGTTCCGGCGCGGGGAGCAAATTCAATTCACCTATCCGCAACTCGGTATCCGCTGCCGCCTGCTCAATCAAATATTCGAAACGCGCGGCGAGCAACTTAGCTTCTTCGGCGGAAAAATACGCCAGGCTGTAGTCGAAGTGAATCTCCACAGGCTGATGACGACCCTGGTCCCACACCACCACCGCCAACGGCATCGGCTCGTGATAGTGCGTGAGGTAGTGGATATGCGCTTGATGCCCTTCCGTGCTGATCGCGCTATCCAGTTGCAGATAGTTAAAACGCACGTCGCAAAGCGCCTGAAGACTCCCGGCGGGGCCGACAGCCTTGACTACATCGCCGGCTGGAAATCGCCCGTGCCTATACGCCCGACGCTGGCTTCGCGCCAACTCTTCTAGCAAGTCGCAGAAGCGCCAGTTTTCATCGGGCGCCACCTTGAGATAGTTGGTGTCAGTAAACAGCCCCAGCATCTGTTTTTGCTTTGCGCCGCGCCGGTTGTGTACCGGCTGCGCGATCGCGAAGGGTGAGAACCCACTAGCCAGGCACAGGTATGCCGCCACCACGGACATCAGGAATTGCGCAGTTCCCAGCCCTCCCAGCTCAAGCGTACTTTCGAGCGCCGCAAACTCTTTCGCCGAAAACTCCAGCACGTGACGCCCGCTTGGTACGCATCCAAGATCTGAAAACATAGGGCGATAAGGGGCAGCCAGAATTTTCTCGGGCAACGGTTGCAGCTGCCCCTCCCAAAAGACCTGATCGCGCAGGTAACGTGCCGACTCGGTGTACCGGCGATCACCATCCACTATCTCTCGCCAGGGCAAACCGATCTCAGGTCGATTGTCGGCATCTTCGTAGTAGGCGCCCAATCGCGTGGCCAGATTCGCGAATGACCAGCCGTCCATCAAAAGATGGTGTGCAATAAATACGTACCAGCACTCGGACGGGCCGATGATCAGCAACCGGCAGCGATACAGGTCCGTCCCCTGCATGGGCGTCACCTGCCGGAACTGCTCCGCCATCCACTCATGCGCCGCCTCCGGCGGCGTCGACGCATTAGAGAAATCGAGCAACGGCAGCACCTGACTTCGCTCAGCACAGACATACTGACGCACCTCGCCCGCGTCGGCGTGAATTCGTAAACCGAAGATGGGGTCGTTCGCAATCAACGCAGCATGGGCTGCCTGTAGTCGCTTGACGTTCGCTCCAACAAAGCGGATATAGCCGCCAATATTGAACTTGGGGTTATTCGGCGTACGCACTTGATCGAGATACACGTCCCGCTGGGCCAGGGTTAGCCCCATCAGCTCGGCGCAGGCGCTCACTGGCCGCTGTGTTCCTGCATCACTTGACACTATCGTCGCGGCCCCGTCATCGCAGCACAATCCGCGGCGCTTGCCCAAGTGGCAACACCACCGCACTGGAGGACTCCTGCAGTGTCACCTCACGAATCTTGCCGTCCTCCATGTGTATCACCTTATCGGCAAGATCAAAGTACCGATCGTCGTGGGAAATCACTACAACCGCTTTCCCCTGCATCTTCAGCTCCGGTAATATCTCTCTGTAGAACACCAATTTGAAACGTGGATCCTGGTCGGCCGCCCACTCATCGAACACGTATAGATCGCGATCCTCCACAAACGCCACCAACAGCGCCAGGCGCCGGCGCTGACCGTCGGACAGATCCAGGGTTGAGAACTCCCCCTGATCCAAGGAAACCTTGCGATCGAGTTCTAACACTCTGAGATAGTGATTAACTTTCTCGGTCATCCGAGTACTGCTCAACACAAGCAATCGTGAGAACAGGTAGTAGTCCGAGTAGATCGCGCAAATGCTCTGTCGGAAAGTGGTTACGGTGTCGCTGTCTACGACAGTGCCGCCAAATCGAATCACGCCGTCCGTGGTGTGATAGTGCAGGGACAACAGCTTGCCCAGTGTCGACTTACCGGATCCGTTGCCGCCGATGATAAAAGTAATCTCGCGCTTGCGAATCTCGAAGTCCACCGGGCCGAGATCAAAGCTGACGGCTTTGTCACGCCCGACATGCTGGTAGCGCACCGCCTCGAAGGTGATCGCTTCCCAACCCAGGGGCTCGATTACCATCGGATTTATCTGTTCTGAGGGCAGTCCAGCAAGCAGGCGATCAAGCTTCCGATAAGAAATCCTTGCTGACATCAGCTGCGGGATAAACCCCAGCAACATCCCGACTGGCCCCGAGACATAGAGCAACACCATGATCACCCCAACCAACTCCGACTTTGAGAGCGAACTGTGATTGATCACAACAAAACTCACTGAGCCGATAATGAAGAAACTCAGCAGGCTCCCGTAGTTCATCGCGACGCGCAGAATACTCTGTCCGACCTTCTGCGCATGTCGCACTTCACGCTCACTGCGCATCAGCACCTGATCGAAATAGGCCTTGCGCTTGGTGTTGCTCAGCTTGAGTTCTTTGTTGCCGTAGACCAGCCCACGGATACCCTCATGCAAGCCGTCAAGATGATGCCGCGCTTTAACCAGGTACCGCCGCCCGAGCACCATGGGCAACTGGTACGTCGCCACGCCAGCGAGTATGCAAATCAACACAAACTGAAACACGTCCGCATTCAGGTAGTACAGAAAGGCAAACAGCCCGATGAGGGTCATGGAACTGGTCAGAATCTCGGGCAACAACCTTGCACCGGCAACAATTCTGGGTACATCAGCAGTGAGTGCCGCCATCAACCGCGAGGGCCCAGTGGATTCCACAGCAGACATTGGCGCGTCACTAATCGAGCGATATATCTTCGCACGCAAATCCGTCGTGACGGCGACCGCTACCCGAATCAGAATAACCTGAGAGATGGTTCTCGCAACGAAGGTGAACACGCAGATGGCGAAGAACAGTATTGCAAACTGCGCATCCGACACCTCCCAGTTAAAAACAAACAATGAACTTGAGGTTTGCGGCACCAGACCACCCGGTGTCGGTTTGATCACGTTCATCAACAGCGGGATTACCATGGCGACGCCAAAGCCCGCCAGCACGCCGAGCAACATCGCCAGGAATACTCTGTTAGGCGCCTTTTTAGTAAATAAACTTAACAAGGGACGCCTCTTGGACTAATGCGGGTTCAGGGTTAACGTTTCGCGCTGACTGGATCGCTCCCCCAACCGGTGGTAAACGCCACGATGGAACGGTTCAACCATATCGTCGTAGTGCGCGCTCATCACATTCCCTGACTGGCCGGTGGAGTTCATGTAATGCAGCATGGGCCGTTCAGGCGACATCTCGATAATCATGCGAAAGCTCGCGCCAAAACTTTGCTCATACCCAACGGCATCATCAAAGTTGGCATTGGCAGCGTTAACAGAGCCGGAGTACCCGCCATTGTCGATACGCCGTTCAAACACCGAATCCAACACCTTGGTGTCGCTAAATGGTGAATGTTTGTAGGCGGCCTCGTGCACCTCACCCCAGGCCCAGCTCTGCATCGAGTTATCGCCTAGCAGTTTGTAGGTACTTCGAATAGCGGAGTTCAGCGCGCCGTCAAGAATCTCATCGCAAGTTTCGGTTTCATTGGTTGAGACGTCGTCGCACCAGCCAGCACGATCATCCTTCAGTATCTGCGTCACTACGCCAGTGTCCACGCCGCGGCGCAGGCCGCGCGCAACTTTGTTGTGCTGCTCGGTGTTCCAGAAGCCCGACAGTTCATCTCTAAACAACCGAAATTTGATTGCACGCAACCACGCCACCGCAATCGTTGCGGCCTGGCTTTGGCGGCCCATGTTGCCGTTCCAGTCACGCAACAGCGCCAAGGCATTACGCTGCAAATCGTCGTTTGGTTCGTGCAGCAACAGCACCGGCAAGAGGCGTTGCATAGATAGATCTACCGTGTCCTGTTGGATCGATTGAGTGTCCTTCACCGAGACACCGTCGCCGGGGAGCAGGTTAACGATGAGGTTCTCGATACGTTGCGCGCGCGCTGGGGGCGCCCAATCGTTGGAAATGAAGTGCGGATACTCCGCGCCAACCGGCTTGTTGTTGGCCGACACCGCATACCCGGAAGCCGGATTCAGCCGGTTAGGCAACTCCGCGGGCGGCACGTATCCCGTCCAGTCGTACTCCTCACTCACACCCGGTACCGGCAGGCTGCCCTCCCCAGTCCTGCGGATCGGGATCTTGCCCGCAACTGAATACCCGGCGCCGCCCGCCGTGTCGGCATAGACGAAGTTCAACGCCGGCGCAACAACTAACGCCAGCGCGTTTCGAAACGCTAGCCAGTCCGTCGCGTAGCCCAACTGGTAGAACGCCTCAAAGGTGGTATCGCCGGGTTCGAAAGCCGTCCAGCGCAGCGCCAGCGGCTCGTCCGCAACGCCAACCAGATCGCTGATTACCGGGCCATGGCGAGTGCTGCGCACCCTGATCTGAACCGGTCGCAGTGACGGGCGCAGAAACTCAGGAAACGCGGGACGCACATCGATCGTCTCTACCCGGCTCTGGAACTTCAGCCACTGTTGGTCGGCCAGGTACAAAGACTGATCCGTATGATGCACACGCTCGACGTACAGGTCTTGCACATCGGCCATAAGATTCGTCCCGCCCCAGGCGATATGCCGATTGTGGCCAAACACGATAATCGGCAGCCCGACCAACGTCATTCCCGCCGCGTCCAGACGGTCTCCCCGAAGTGACGCCACATACCAATATGAGGGGATCTGCAGACCCAGGTGCGGGTCGTTGGCCAACAGCGGCGCGCCCGTGGCCGAATGCTCTGCATCGACAACCCAGGCATTGCTGCCAACGTAGCGCCCACCGAGACCCCATTTCCCAAATGCCTCATCCAGTAGTAAGTTGAGGCTCTGTAGCTGCCGAGGTTCTGGCGTTAGTTCATCCGCAAGCGTCACCGGGCCATCGGCCGGATACCCCGGGAACAGTGCTTGGTAATGGGTGCCACTGACTGCAGACTTTGCTACCAGGCGGTTGATCTCCTGCTGATAGTTGCCCGACAGATTCAGTGCAAACACTTTCATCCACGCCAGCGAATCGAACACCGTCCATGGTGCCGGCTCCACCTTGAGCATCAGGAACTCCACGGGTAAGGCGCGCGCCGAACGAATCCATGCGTTCACCCCGGCTGTATAGGCATGCAATGCCGCCTGCGCCTGCGCGCTCAAAGCAGGCCAGCCCGAGCGCGCCGCGCCGTACAAATCCAGAGTACGGAACACGACGTCGGACTTGAGACTGTCCCGCCCAAGGACTTCCGCCAGACGCCCCTGCGCCATGCGTCGCTGCAATTCAAGCTGCCAAAGCCGATCCTGCGCGTGCACATAGCCCAGTGCTGCGTACGCATCCACATCGTGCTCGGCCTCGATGTGCGGCACGCCCTGTGCATCGCGCACCACCTGAACCGGTGCGGTGAGTTCACGCAGCACCATCGTGCCGTGGGTAGTAGGAAGACTGAGAGCCAATGTCTTCCACCAGATATTCCCGAGAACCGCCAACGGCAGCGCGATCAGCAACGCAAACCGCAACGCAAGCGGAAACCTTCCAAATCCGAGCCAGATTCGACGCAACCAGTTCATCCCGCGACCAGTTGGGGCAACCGTCTGAAGACCGAGGGCGAGGTCACACCACCCATCATGTCATCTGTGCCATCACAGATTGCTGTGAAGCATGCTCGTGCACAAAGCTCGAGAGAAATTCCGCCAACGGCTCTATGTGCACGCTCTCCTCCCAGCGCGACTCCAGATCTTCAAGCACGTGGTGTTCGGCCACACAATCGCTGCCGGAGAAATATCGGATGACTGGATGCAGAAACTGACTCTGGCTTGCGTCCTTGACGTTTTCGCGATGAATCCGCTCTACGCAGAACGGGTCGCCCACAATGGGATCGCCGTACTCAAGGGTGACGGCGAAAACCGATCGTGATGCGCCGGCGACAAAGTTCCTTATGTACTCAAGCGGCAACTGGTTGCCGTACCGGACCTGCCCTTCATCAAAGTAAAAGTAATCAGCGAGAAACCCCGGCTGCTGCCAGAGGGCGCCGGAGACATTGGCCCTACCAAGCACCCGACGCGACAACTCCTCGGCGCACGCTTCGAACGTCTCCTCCGGCAGCGCCTTGGCATCAAACCTCCGCGTAAGTATCTTGTGCAGCGCGTGCGCGTTATAGCGGAATCCGTGGATAAATCCGGAGGTAGTTTTTCGAAAATCAAGGCTGTGCGTCAAGGTACCAGCAAAGAACATATTCGGTCGGTTTACCGACTCAAACTCCGCCGTGAGCGCAGGGTATTTACCTTTTACACCCAGCTTCGGGCGGGCGCTGGCGGCGAAGATGTCCTCATCTACTTTAAATCCGGCGCAGCACAGAATGCGATCATAACTAAGTGCCTCGACCTCGCCTTCGGCATGTTTGTACGCGAACGTCACCGAGTAGCGCCCGTCGCTGGTTTTCTCAATACAACGCACGTCGGCATCGATAACCGCGTTCTGGCTCTTGAGCTGATAGGTATCCAGAAAATTGTTGTTGATTGCGCGCAAATGGCCAACGTAATGCGTCTTCCAAGCCATATTGAGCGACTCCGGACTGACGATATGAATAACGGATGCCGCCGGGACCAAATGGTCCGCCGTCTCAAAGCCCGAGTTCCCTTTCCCGATGATGAGAACGCGCTGAGCTTCGAAATCTTTAAGGTCCACCGACATATCGCAGTAGTTCTCAGTGTGCTCGATGCCGGGGATATCCGGAATTAGTGGCTTGGAAAGGCCAGTGCCCACGATCAAGCAGGGCGATCTGAAAGTACGCCCGTCACGCGCCTTAGCGATGTAGCGGTGGCCGTCGTAACTCACCGACACAATATCTGTATCGAAGGCGATACGAATTGAGTATCGGGCGGAGAAATCATTGATATAGCTGGTGAGGTTGTCGGCGCTCGGAAAGTAGTCCTCGTCGTAGTCGGTGAAACGAAAATCAAGCGCCTCAGTCAGAAGCGAATTCCAATCGTGGCGCATGTTGAAGTCCGGATGTTCCGAACCGGTAAAGCGTTTGTTGATCGAGATTAGTTTTCGATGACGGGGAAATACGTCGAAAAACGTCCCAGCCCTCGGGCCCCGTTCAACAATCAGGTAGTCCTCAGCACCCTGCTGCAGGTAATACCCCAACTGAACCCCTGCGGGACCGGCACCAACAATAAGGTACTTCACATCAATCACAGATTTCCCCTTCAAACTGCTCAGCAATAGATCAATTACAAGTCAGGCGCCGGACGTCGCTACTGTTGGATTCACAGATAAAACGGAGCAATAGTTCGGCCAATGCTCTGTTCGCACGCCTGCACCAAAGCGGCACCCACAGCTCATCCGGCCACAGGCGTCTCATGCAGCATTTGCTCGAATGCGCGCCTCGCGCCGGAGGTGATGTACTCCCCCCCTCGAGTCAACATCTGCTTGTAGTGCGATATGTGGTGTGCCGCTAAAGGCGTGGCAGGCACTTGTTGCTCTACATAGTTTGCGATTTCGATTTCCACCAGTTCCTGAATGACGTCAGGTGAGACGCTAACCAATTCGCTCTTAACGAAGTCCCACAACCTTGGTTCAGATTTGTCGACTTCGAAGAACAGCCCGATGCGATCGGTCACGCAAAACAGGTAGGCGAGTTGCTCGGCCTTCTCGCCAATACCGGCAGCAATGTTTTCTCGGCTGCGCAGGCTGGTGGAGCTGACTTTGTAGTGCTGCGTACCGTAGATGCTGTGAAACAGCCCGGCCAGCGAGACATGCGGCGGATTTCCCCATTCGTTCAGCAGGCGATGGGTGCCGATAAGGTGCTCACGAAGAGAGCCCTTCGCGTGTGGGTTTTCGTCGGTCCCATACCGGTCCAGCAACAGGCTATGTGCCTGCTTGATCTCACTCATACCCCAAGTTCTCCCCAATCGGTCCGAGTGTGTCTGTTTGTTGATTTGCGGCATGCCCGACTACCCAAATCCCGATGAACTTTCCCTCCTGCTTAAAGGCACGCATGCAGTGCCATAAGTGACAATTATGTAATACTAAGTTATGTCGATATTTTTTATGTTGTAATTACTTATGGCGAATCGGATTATGTCGAAATCATAGCACAAAGTTTTGGACCGAGTGCAGGTGTTCCCGAATTCGCACCACTGGCCGAATGCATGGACGCTAAGTCGATAAAATCCAGGGAAAAACACGAATCCAGGGGAGTTGCCAGACGTGCATCGAAGCGGCCATCACGGCCCTGTTAGGGGCGTCAACGTGTCACGCTTTTTGCTGAGCTGAACCCCGCCCGGACGCCATCGGGTTCTGCGCCTCGAAACCGGGTATTTCCGAGCCGTTGGGGAACCGGCGCAAGTAGCCACCAGCTGAACCGCGAAACGGCGCTTAGCTGTCGCCCTGAAGTTTGTCGTAGACCAGTTGTGCCAGTGTTTGGCTGATGCCCTGCACCGCCTTCAGTTCATCCACGCTGGCGCGGCTTACCCCCTGCAGGCCACCAAAGTGCTGCAGCAATGCCCGACGCCGTTTCGGGCCCAATCCGGGGATGCTCTCCAGCACGGAGGTCTGGCGGGCCGTGGCCCGCCGCTGACGGTGCCCGGTAATGGCAAACCGGTGCGCCTCATCGCGAATCTGCTGAATCAAATGCAGCACGTGCGAATCCGATTCGATGGTGAACGGGCGGTTACCGTCGCCTGGAATCAGTTGCTCAAGGCCAGGGCGGCGGGTAGGGCCCTTCGCAACGCCCAGGACATACACGCCATCGATTTGCAATTCTTCCAGCACTTCGCGAGCCTGAGTCACCTGCCCTTTACCGCCATCGATCAGCAAAACGTCTGGCATGAGCGCTTCGCCACGCTTTACTCGTGTGTAGCGACGCTTCAGGGCCTGCCCCATCGCTGCGTAATCATCGCCGGGGGTGATGCTGGTGATGTTAAACCGCCGGTAGTCACTCTTGCGGGCGCCCTCCTCATCAAACACCACGCAGGAAGCGACTGTGTGTTCACCTGAGGTATGACTAATATCAAAGCACTCAATGCGCGCCGGCGCTTCATCCAGATCGAGCAATGCGCGCATGGCCTCTAATTGGGCGCGCACACTGGCACCACTGGCCAGACGCATGCGTACGGCCTGCTGCGCGTTGGTGTGCGCCAGCGACACCCACTTAGCACGCACGCCGCGTAGGCGCCAGCGGATAGCACACTTGTGCCCGGACCGTTGCTCGAATGCCGCCGCCAGCAAGGCGTGATCTGCGACGGGCAAACTGGTAAGTATCTCGGTGGGGGCCTCCCGCGCGAGGTAGTACTGCGCAATAAATGCCCCCAGCACCTCACGCGCATCCACCTTGGTACCAGCGCGCGGGAAGTACGTGCGCGTGCCCAGATTGCGCCCATTGCGCACGAACATGCAGGAAACCCCGTAAATGCGCCCCTCGCCATACACCGCCAGGACGTCGGCATCGCCCTTCTCCCCAGCGACTGACTGGCTCTCCTGTACTCGGGCCAAGGCCCCAATCTGATCTCGATAGTGGGCGGCGCGCTCGTACTCCATAGCCTCGGCCGCCTTGCCCATACGCTGGGTTAGATCGTCAATCACCTCACCATGCTCGCCTTGCAGAAACAATACCGCGTGGCGGACATCCTGAGCGTACATCTGCGTCCCCACCAGGCCCACGCATGGCGCCGAACAGCGCTTGATCTGGTACTGCAAACAGGGACGCGAACGGTTGGCGAAGAAGGTGTCCTCGCACTGGCGCACCTGAAACAACTTTTGCAGCACATTAATGGTATCGCGCACCGCGTAGGCACTGGGGTACGGCCCGAACAACTTTCCGTCGCGCCGGGTCGCCCCTCGATAGAACGACAACCGGGGGAAATCATGATCACTGGATAAGTGCACATACGGAAAGCTCTTGTCATCCCGTAACGTTACGTTAAAGCGCGGGCGGTGACGCTTGATCAGGTTGTACTCGAGCATCAAAGCCTCAGCTTCGGTCTCGGTAACGGTCACTTCAATCCGCGCGGTGTACTTGCGCAGCGCATGCACCTTGGGTGACACGGCCGTGCCACGAAAGTAGCTGCTGACGCGGTTCTTGAGGTTACGGGCCTTACCTACGTAGAGCAGATCGCCCGAGGCATCCAGCATGCGGTAGACGCCTGGGCGCAGCGTAAGGTTACGCAGGAAGACTTCGCGATCAAATACTTCATCGGCCGCCGCGTCGCGTACACCCAACGGCGCGGGCAGCAGGTCGGGTGACTTGCTTGAATCAGGTGGGTCGGGATCGGCGCCAGCCACAGCGTTAGCGCCCGCTTAAGTCTTGAGGATGTTCGCGGCGCGCGCGAACACCGCGTGAAACATCGGTTCGGTCAAGCGTTTGGTCTGTGTGTTATAGCGACTGCAGTGGTAAGAGTCGATCAAAGTCAGTCCGCCCGACACCTCATGTTCGTTCGCATGGCCGAAGGTGAAGTCCTTTTGCCGCAGCCCAAGCGCGCGCACCACCGCTTTGTGCGCGATGCCGCCCAGGGCAACCAGCACTGCCTGCGCCGGCATCCGCTGCAATTCTGCAGCCAGAAACTCGTTGCAGGTATTTACTTCCGCCCCGACCGGTTTGTTGGCGGGAGGCAAACACTTAACCGCATTGGTTATCCGGCAATTGCGCAGTTTGAGTTTATCGTCCCGGCTGCGGGACTCGGCCGCGCTGGCGAAGCCATATTTGTGCAGCGTCTGATACAGCAGAATCCCTGCATAGTCGCCTGTGAACGGTCGTCCAGTCGCATTCGCGCCATGCATGCCTGGTGCCAGCCCGACCACCAGCAGGCGCGCTTTCGCAGCCCCAAAGGCCGGAACCGGCGCCGCGTGATAATCAGGATGCTTCTCGCGCACATCATCCAGAAATTTGGCCAGACGCGGACAACGCCGGCACGCCGGATCGAACACCTTGCCGCGGCTTACCTTACCCATCGGCGCGTGCGCAAATCAGGGCAAATACTCATAGGCAACATCAGACAGGAAACTGACAAACTCATCACTAGCGGTCACCTCGCTCAGCAACTGCACGGCCAGCTTCACCTGCCCATCATCCACATCGATCGCGGCCAGATCCTCGCGCACCACCGCAACCGACTCCTGCAGCAGCGCGCTCACCATCGGCATATCAATATTGGTGCCATCCTCAAGCACTCCGGTGCGATGGTGTACCCACTGCCACAGGCAGGCCCGCGCGAACTCGGCCGACGCCATCTCGTTGCGCCGATTGTTAATCACGATCCAACCGCGTCCGGTTAACCAAGCCGCCAGGTAACGCACGGCCAGGCGCACATTGTTGCGAACCCCCTCCATTGTAATCTGGCCGACGGGCACATCCAGCAAGTCTTTGCTGGTCACCCGCAAATCGCGTAGCAATCGACCCAACTGGTTTTTGCCGTGCATGTGCTGTTCATAGACCGCCTTTATCTCCGGCACCAACCCGCCCTGGGTCACCCAGGTGCCATCAAAGCCCATATCAATCTCGCCCCGTTTGCGCTCGCGCATTGAGCTTAGATACGACGCGTAATCAGGGTCGTCCAGTGCGAACGGCGCATGCGCGGCGCTGCCGCCGACCACCAGCACGCCGCGCTGATGCGCGGTCTGAATCGCCGCACTCAGATAGGCATGAACAAAACTGGCTTCCATGTCGAAATGGCTTTGATCCGGCAACACGTACTCCGGGTGCGCATGTAGTGTTTTGACAAAACTGAACAGGTAGTCCAGCGGGCCACATTCCAACCCGACCAGATAGTCCTTGAGCACGTACAGGATCTCGTCAATCTCGAATATCGCGGGCAATGTCTCGATGTAAGCGCTTGCCCGAATGCCATACTGGCGCAAGCCCAGGTCGGTCTCGGCGAACTCCAGCACGGATGTCCACAAGCGCGCCTCGTGCTGGCTTTCAAGCTTGGGCAACGAGATGTACGGGCCACTGCCACGCGCCACCAGCGCGTCGGCGTTGTGAAACAGATGCAGCCCCACATCGACCAATGCTGCCGGCACTGGTTGGCCGTTAACGTACAGGTGCTTCTCAATGCTGTGCAGGCCGCGGGGGCGCAGCGCCAATGTGGGCGTGTTTGCGCCCATGGCGCGTTCAACACCGTCCGACGCTATGCCTTTCAACGTACCGCGACAGGCCTCGTAAAGGGCACAATGCGCATTGACGACGTTATCCCAGGTGGGTGATAAGGTGTCTTCCATGTCTGCGATGCAAACATTGACGTCACAGTTCAACGCCACCAGCAAGTGGCGGGTTAACGCCGGCACCACCCCTTCCAGGCGACGGTCCTGCAGATCTTCAGGAATCTCGGCGACTATCCAGTCCAACTCGCGGATCTGCAGAGTCGAGGCCTGATGATCCGGGAGCTCGCCGCCGTTCACCTGCTTTTGCCTGGCGCCACGAAGAGCCAATAACTCGCTGATTTTTGGACCAAACCGTTCGGTCAAGCGGGCAACAAACCCCAACGCATGTGGGGTGAGGACCGTCTCAAAACCAGGTTTGAATTCACCGCGAATCTCGCAGCTCGCCATAGCAGCGCCTTTTTGTTCAGGGTAACAGGAACCACGGGGAATCCGCGGGCGGTCAGTAAGGCATTATCTTTTTCCGGCCCCGAGCTTGTCAAAGCCTCAAGGGTGGTGCCTGGGGCTCAGGCGCCCCGGCGTGTGCGTGCTACGCGAATGGCAAGCTCCAGCGCCTGCTCGTAGTTGAGCCGCGGGTCTACCTGGGAGCGGTAGGCGCGCGCCAAATCGCTGTCGCTGAGTCCGCGGGCGCCACCGGTGCACTCAGTGACGTCCTCCCCGGTGAGCTCAAAGTGCACGCCACCGAGGTAGCTGCCCATCTCCTGGTGCACGCGAAACGCACTCTCCACCTCGGAGAGGATGTTGTCGAAGCGCCGGGTTTTGTGACCATCAGCCGTGTTCTCGGTGTTGCCGTGCATCGGATCGCACACCCACAACACCGTAGAGCCGGTCGCCCGCACCGCCTCGATTAGCTTAGGCAGGCCCGATTCCACATGCTTGGCACCGAATCGATGGATCAGCGTCAGCCGCCCCGGCTCATTGTTAGGATTGAGAATACTGATCAGCTCCTGCAGCCATTCCGCGTCCATGCCTGGCCCCAACTTGATCGCTACCGGGTTCGCAATGCCGCGGAAGTACTCCACATGCGCGCCGCCCACCTGCGCCGTGCGCATGCCTATCCACGGCAGGTGCGTGGACAGGTTATACCACTGGCCGCGATGCGGCAGCAGCCGGGTTTGCGCCTGCTCGTACAGCAGGTGCAGGCCTTCGTGACTGGCGTAAAACTCGGCACGAGTCGTCTGATGGGCCGGTTGCCCAGCCACAGACTCGAAAAAATCCAGCGAATCAGAGATAGAGGTGACCACCCGCCGGTACTCCTCCGCCAGCGGTGAATGGCTGACAAAGTCCAGATCCCAGTTCTCTGGGTGGTGCAGGTCGGCGAATCCGCCGTCCACCAGCCCACGCACGAAATTCAACGTGAGCGCGGCACGCTCGTAACCACGCAGCATCAGCCGCGGATTCGGTACCCGTGAGGCCTCCGTAAAATCAGAGCCGTTGACCAGATCGCCGCGGTAACTGGGCAGCGTCACGCCATCGCGGGTCTCGGTATCGGCGGAGCGCGGCTTGGCATATTGGCCAGCCATCCGGCCGACGCGAATAATCGGTTTCTTCAAGCCGTACAGCAGCACCGTGCTCATCTGCAGCAGTATCTTCAGCTTCTTGGCGATGATGTCGGACTGGCACTCGTCAAAGTTCTCCGCGCAGTCCCCGCCCTGCAACAAAAACCGCTCACCGCGCTGTGCGGCCGCAAGCTGGCCCTTTAATGCCTCGATTTCCCAGGACGTTACCAGTGGCGGCAGCGAGCTAAGCTCAGCCAGAGCCGACTGCACGGCCGCATCATCGGGGTAATTGGGCTGCTGCAGCGCTGTTTTTGCCGCCCACGACGTGGGGTTCCAGTCATTGTGTACATTTGCTCGGGTCATAGTGAGTTATCGTAACTGGCACCATTGCGCGCTGCAATATTTCTTGCTTGCAATTGTAAGTATTCCGGGAGCTTGGCAGAATGCCGCCCTGCACCGAAAACCCATCGGTCATTCCACATTTACTTTGCGGTGATTGGCCACCGCCGGAGTCACCATAATGAAGCAAATACTCGATGCCCTTGGGCTCTGCGATCTTAACCCTGGCACGTATACCACAGGCGGCTGGCTCCCAGGCAGCGGTGGCGAACTGGTATCGGTTAGCCCCACTGACGGCAGCGAAATCGCACGGGTCAGCATGGCATCAGCACAGGAGTACGAGCGGGTCATTACTGCCTCACGCGAGGCCTTCGAGCAGTGGCGTATTTTGCCGGCGCCCGCGCGCGGCGAGGCCGTACGCCTGATCGGGGAGGAACTGCGGCGTCACAAAGACGCACTGGGCAGCCTCGTATCCCTGGAAATGGGCAAGATCAAAGCCGAGGGCGACGGCGAAGTGCAGGAGATGATCGACATTGCCGACTTCGCAGTGGGCCAGTCGCGCATGCTCTATGGCAACACCATGCATTCCGAGCGGCCGCTGCATAGAATGTACGAGCAGTGGCACCCGCTGGGCTTGGTCGGCATTGTCACCGCGTTCAACTTTCCGGTGGCCGTGTACTCCTGGAACGCTCTGATGGCCGCAATCTGCGGCAACGTCTCTATCTGGAAACCGTCCCCCAAAACGCCGTTGTGTGGTATCGCCGTGCAACGCATGTGCGCCCGAGTGATGGAAGACAATGGCTTCCCTGCGGCGTTCCAGATGTTTGTGGGTGATAACGACCTGGCGTCTACGTTCGTTGATGACGAGCGCGTCGACCTGCTGTCGTTCACCGGCTCTTGCGCCATCGGCCGCCAGGTCGGCGCACGTGTGCAGGCCCGCATGGGTCGGCCGCTGCTGGAACTGGGCGGCAACAACGCCATTATCGTGGATCAGGACGCGAACCTGGGCATCGCCGTGCCAGGCATCGTGTTCGGTTCGGTCGGCACAGCTGGCCAGCGCTGCACCAGCACCCGTCGTCTGTTCGTGCACGAAAGCCAAATCGACTCGCTAAGCAAAACCCTGGTCAACGCCTACAAACAGGTGAAGATCGGCAATCCGCTGGACGCGGACACCCTCATGGGTCCGCTGATCGATGCTGACTCCGTGGCCCGCTTTGAGGCGGCGCTGGCAGCGGCGCGGGATGCTGGCGGCGAGGTGCTGTGTGGTGGCGAGGTGCTTGATGGCCCCGGCAACTTCGTGACCCCGGCGATTGTGAAAGCCCGCAACGAATGGCCGATTGTGCAGGATGAGACCTTCGCACCTATTTTGTACATCATCCCCTACTCAACGCTGGATGAAGCCATTCGCATGCAGAACGACGTGCGCCAGGGCCTTTCCTCCGCCATCTTCACCAACAACCTGCAAAACGCCGAGCGGTACCTATCTGCGATCGGCAGCGACTGCGGTATCGCCAATGTGAATATCGGCACGTCGGGTGCTGAGATTGGTGGTGCTTTCGGTGGCGAGAAAGAAACCGGTGGTGGCCGCGAAGCCGGCTCGGATTCCTGGAGGACGTACATGCGTCGTCAGACCAACACCATTAACTGGGGCAGCGATCTGCCGCTGGCTCAGGGCGTCGAGTTCAATCTCGAGTAGATGCCCGATCGCCTGTGCACGATGCCGGGGCCAGCAACGACCCCGGCATCAGCCACTAAAAGCGCAGGCTCAAGCCTAACGAGGCGACCGGGTACAGCTCGAAGTCCTCGACATCCGCTTCAAAATCCGCCAATTCCCGTGCTAGCTCCTGCTGGAACAGCGGGTCGGTTGCCAGCACACCGCTTGCCGTGAGTGCTACCTCCGGGGTGCCCTGGAACACCAGCCCGACCCCCATCGAGACACCGACGCGATTGTCCGAGAACGCGTTGTCCCATCCCAAGCTGAGCATGGGGGCGAACTCGTTGAATTCCACTTTGGCCGCCAACGTGCCCACGTCGGAGGCATTGAAAGTCTGCCCGCCAATGTCATAGGTGCTGGACCCCTTACCAAGCGCGAGCACCTGGTTGGCATTGGACAGCACCCCGGCACTAAGCCGAAAACCCTGCGAGCGCGGATGCCAATCGAACATCAACGAGACTGAACTCCAATCCAGTTCCACGTCGTAGTCCACGCCGCTAGTGGTGTCGTCGAAGGAGTAGTCCGCACCGTTGAGCCCGAGCCGCACGGCACCGGTGCTTGCGATGGTGCGCGAAAGCTCTACCCCAAGGCCGAGCGTACTAATTCGCCCTGACACCGCGTAAGGGTTACTCTGATCCTCGCCCGTCAGTTGTTGTGGCTGCTGGAATGAGTTCTGTTCAGCGAGCGCGGGCACGCTCAACATTGCAACGCAGATCAAAAACGTTGCGGTAAGAATACGCATGGACATTGCCTCCTTGGCATGGCGAGCACACGTACCCTCCGGTTAACGAATCCTGATCAACGTATCGGCTGCACCCACGTGAGGCGTGGGTGCAGCACCGGGCCAGGAGAGTAGGCCCTGTCGGGCGGTCACACTCGTGGCCCGGCACCGTCATTCTGGATCCGGCAATCCCGCTGCCTTTCACGCGATCCAATTGAGCAGATCTTCGGCGAAAGGCCGGTGGCTTTGCGTCCCCACCTCACAGTGAGTTTGCGGTTGACGGGAGCGAGTATGTCAGCCCCTTGCACCGCAGACTGCGTGCCCGATCACAGCCCGGCGCGCGACTTGCTGTCTGCGGTCCCCCGCGATTTAACTTACCGTCGCACACCCTCGAATTCTATAATACCGCGGTACACCATCGCGACGAAGCGTTCCGGTGAAATGAAGCCGCCGCCCCAATCCGCGTCGTACGTTTTGGTAGGCGCCATTGCCTGCACTTGCTCCACACTTTTGCCGTCGGCCACCGCACTGGTGATCGCACTGCGCACAGCCTCCAACATCCCGCGGTACGCACGTAGATCATCCGCGCTGGCCAGCATGCCGTGGCCGGGGATAATCTGTGTGCTGTCATCGCACAGAGAAAGAATCCTGTCGACGGCCGCCACCATGCCACGAATGGAGCCACCGCTGTCATAATCAATAAACGGATACATACCGTTAAACACCACATCGCCGGTATGCACGACATTCGAGCCTTCAAAGTGCACAATCGCATCACCGTCGGTGTGCGCGGCCGGCACGTGGATCACTGTTACCTGTTGCCCGTTAATATGAAAGCTCATGTCCTTGGTGAAGGTCACTACGGGTAGGGCCGCCGGCGGC
>CBDUQI010000097.1:0-20579 GCA_965369325.1 uncultured Gammaproteobacteria bacterium | reverse complement strand
ATCACCTCGCGAAATATCGCGGTATCGTCAAAATCAACGATGCCGTCGTTGTTCAGGTCCGGGTCGCACCGATTGCCGTAACCGTCGCCATCGGTGTCTTGTTGCTCGGCATTGGCGAGCTCAGTGCAGTTATCCAGACTGGCGGCGATCCCATCGCCATCGGGATCGGCCACCGCGCCGTTGAACTGCGTGCCGACAAAAGCCAGTCCATCGCAGGACGTATCAATGAAGCATAGAGCCGCACCGCCGATACCCCCTTCCTCAAGCTCGACACGGGTGGTCTCATACTCGGTAATTACCTCAAACGTCAGTTGCATCGCCGGCGCCGGTACCGGTGTGTCGCCGAACATGCCGGAGCCGATCGTAAAGTAATCCCCCACTGCAGTCTCGATCTCGCCGTTAATCAGATCAATACCCGGCGGATCCCAAACGATGCACTGGCTTTGGGGGTGACCGCATACGAAACCCGTGTAGTCGGTTAACGTGTACTCAAAGCTGCCCTCGACCAACGCCAGCACGGCTGGATCGTAATGGAGCAGGATGCCGGTCGCGATCAACGGGTTGTCGGTGCTGTTGATGAGCAGCTCCAGGGTGACGCGGTCGCCGACCGAAGGCGCCTCGGCGATTTGCGGCGTGAGATATATCTGCAGCCCATCCGACTGCTGCGCGCTGACAGCCGTAGGTAACCCGACAGCTGCCAACAATAACCCAGCGGCCAGGGCATCCGCGCGTAAATTGATCATGGCGATATACTCCTGTGGGGACCTTTCCAAGCGTACACGGTATTTGGAAAGGCTAGCACAGGCGCAGCAAAGATCACCAAACCACGGGTCCGTCAAACCTGCGTGCGGGCTAGAACGATTCCAGCGTTAGCGTCGGTCGTGGCGAGAGCTGTACCGGGCGCACGCCGTCGTCAATCGTGACGTCAAACAACACCTGTCCAGCGCTGTTGTCGGCGGTGACCGGCACCAGGTAAATGCCATTGCCATTGTCCACGACGGCGCCCACGGTGGCGGTGGCGGTGCTTTGCGCGTTTACGCTGACACTGACGTTAGCACCCCCTTCTGTGATTCGGGTGCCACGAAAATCGCGTGCCACCAGGATCATGGTGGTGCTGCTGTTACCGTCCGGCGGCAGGGTGAGATCCAGCAAGATTGCGCGCGAGCGGTGATGATCGGGGCGTTCTACCAAACCCGCGCGCCAAGCGGAAAACTGATTGCGCAGTGTAAACACCGGGTCCGGATCGTTGCTGCTCGCAAAGGCGACGTTCAGGTCCATGTAGTAATCGCCGCTGGCGCAGCCCGCGTTGGCATTGCAGTTGCCGTCCTGATCGCCTAGCCGGGCCACCACCATGTAGCCAACGTCGGCAGATTTGTCGAAGTCTGCCGGCGGTGAGCCGCAGCCTTCCGGATTAAACGGCGAGCATGAGCAACGCCCGTCGCCGCCCTGGTTGCGTGAGGCCAGCATTGCGCGCATCAGCTTGGCGGGCAGATCGCCGCCAGGGCTTAGTATGGCGGCCTCGGCCGCCGTCAGCACCGGTTCGCCGGTGAGGACATTGCCCTGGATCGCATAGCTCAGAGTGCCCGACTGCCCGGTGATGTCGTCGGCAAACCCGCCGGACGCAGTGCCGGAAAATCCGACGGCACGTGCTTGAGTATCGGCGATGCCGTACTGGCGCGTCTGATGCTGAGCATCCTGCTGGGCCAGCGCGTCCAGGATGTCGGCGGGGGCGGTGCCGGCCTGCAACTCGGCGAAGATGAGCTGGCGGTTCTGACCGGACCCATCGACAAAATTCTGCGCGGCGCCGGCGCCCTTGCCCACCACCACGGTGGAGGCTTCGCGCTTGAGATCGATGCCGGTGACGCAAGTGGCCGAGGCGATCGCTACCTCATCGGTGGCCGAGTCAGTAATGATGATCGACCAGGTGGCCCAGCCGCTGTGGCTGAACAGGGCGCTAAGCACGAGCGCGAGGCAGCGTACGGTGTTGCGGGTGAGCTTCATGGTTTCCCCTTCGATGATCCGGTGGCACCCGGGCTGCAACGTGGTTATGTCGCGCCGTGTGCAAATGGGCGTTCGCCGGGCGCGATTCGGCGGGCCGATGCGTCAGACGAGTGCGGTTTTGAGGAGTTTAGCAGCAAGGTTGTTTCCAAAACGTCACCGTCCCGCGGAAGGCAGAAAGCGGTCAGGCGGGCTGGCGCCGTCCACGCGGGCGGCGGCGACGTAGAAGATCGCGGCGCGATCCCGGGCCCGGGTAGCGCGCTGGGTCGCTATTTTGATAGCGCGCGTTGGATCGCCTGCCAGACCCGCAGCGGCGTCAGTGGCATGTCCATGTGCTGCACGCCGTGAGGTGCAAGCGCATCAAGTACCGCGTTGACAACGGCTGGCGGCGAGCCGACCGTGCCGGCTTCGCCCGCGCCTTTTACCTGCAGCACATTCCGCTCGCTTGGTACCTCGTGGTAAGCAAAGTCGATGCGAGGCATGGTGTCGGCATGCACCAGGTTGTAGTCCATGAACGAGCCGGTAAGTAACTGTCCGGAGTCCTCGTCGTACACCATGTGCTCATACAAGGCCTGAGAGATGCCCTGCGCGGCGCCGCCCACGATCTGCCCTTCTAGCAGCAAGGGGTTTACGACCCGGCCCATGTCATCGTCAATGGTATAGCGCACGATACGCACCACGCCGGTCTGCGGATCAACCTGCACTTCGCACACATGGCAGCCGTTGGGGAAGGTGCCGCCGCTCGCGTCGAAGCGTTCGCTGCTCGCCAGCCCCGCGCGCACGCCCGCCGGAAGAGCGGTGGTGTTGTAAGAGGCGTGTACCACCTCGGCCAGCGTCACGCGGTGATCGGTGCCGGTCACCTGATAGGCCCCGGGCTGATAGACGATGTCGTGGACGCCGGCTTCCAGTAGCTGCGCCGCCAGATGCTTACCGGACTCGATCATGGCCTGCGTTGTCAGTGCCAGTGAGGAGCCAGCGATGGCAAGCGTGCGCGAACCGCCGGTGCCGCCGCCGGTGGGGATCAACTGGCTATCGCCCTGGCGTACCCGCACCGTGTCGGGCTTGAGCCCGAGTCGCGCGCTGATCAACTGGGCGAAGCTGGTCTCATGCCCCTGGCCGGTGGACTGTGTGCCGACCAGCGCTTCCACCGTGCCATCGGGCAGTACGGTTAAATGGGTGGTCTCGCCGCCGAAGGATGCGCAGACTTCCACGTAGTAAGCCATGCCGATCCCGCGCAGAACGCCGCGGGCGGCATCGCTTGCTCGGCGCGTTTCGAAACTGTGCCAGTCAGCTCGTTTCAGGCCTGCGTCCATCACGTGCGCGTAGTTACCTGAATCGTAACTCGTGCCCATCGCGTTGGTGTAAGGGAAGGTCTGCGGCGCGATAAAGTTAGCGCGCCGCAGCTCCGGTGCGGGCACGTCCAATTGACGTGCGGCATGCCCGACCAGCCGCTCGATGACGTAGGCTGCCTCCGGTCGCCCGGCGCCGCGATAGGCGTCCACTGGCGTGCTGTTAGTGACTACCGCCTGGATTTGTACGTAGGCGACGGGGATGTCGTAGGCGCCGGTGGCGACCGAACTTCCGAACCACGCAATCAAGCCACCAAAGTCACTCATGTAAGCGCCAATGTTCGAGTGTGTATTTACCTTAAGCGCGATAAAGCGATGATCGGCATCCAGTGCCAGCGTTGCGTGGCTGAGGTGGTCGCGCGCCTGCAGGTCGCCCATAAAGGCTTCGCTGCGTTCGCACTGCCAGTTGACGGTGGTGCCAAGCTGGCGTGCGGCAAACGCCACCACAATAGGCTCGCCGTGCATAAACATTCGGGTGCCGAAGCCGCCGCCCGTGTCAGGTGTGACCACCCGCACCTGCGCGGTGGGCAGGGAGAACAGCAGGGCGAACTTGTCGCGTAGACCGTGCACGCCCTGGCTGCCCATGGTGACGTTCAGTCGCTCGCTGCTTGGATCGAAGGTGGCGATAGCGCCACGGGGCTCCATCGAGACCGCTGCGAGGCGGTTGTTGATCAGGGATAACTCAACAACGTGAGCCGCCTGCGCGATCGCAGCATCTGTCGCTTTAAGATCGCCGCATTTGATCGTGCCGACGACGTTGCCCGGCGCTTGCGGCCAGATGTCCTGCGCCTCACCTGCCAGCGCCTGCGCCAGCGAGGCGATCGCCGGGCGCTCCTGGATTTCCAGGTCGATCAGCTCCGCCGCATCGCGCGCCGCACTGATGCTGCTGGCGATAACAGCGGCGATGGGCTCGCCGACGTACCTTACTGTCTTGCGCGCCAGCGGCGGCTGGCACAACAACGGTGTGGAGGGATCGTTATTCGGCAGCGGCGCTGGTGTGGGATCGGGCAGGCCAGCTGCGTCCAGGTCCGCGCAGGTGAGCACCGATTGCACCTGCGGATGGGCGTTGGCGGCGGTGACGTCCAGCTTGACAATATCGCCATGCGGCACTGGCGAGCGCAGAAACACCAGGTGCTGTTCGCCCGCCGTAGCAATGTCGTTTGTATAAGTGCCGGTACCGGTGATAAAGCGTTGGTCTTCGGTACGCCGGACCGATCGGCCCATACCTGGTTGTGTCATTGTGTTCGCTTTTGTGAAGTTGAAATATGATCCCAGATGAGCGCGGCGATTCGGGGCATCAGCGCCTCAGGCAAATCGTGCCCCATACCGTCGATAATCTCCAACCGCGCGCCCTCAATCCTCGCCGCCGTGTCCTTCCCGCCCGCCAGCGGGATCAACGGATCGTCGCGGCCGTGGATCACCAGCGTGGGGGCTTTGATCTTGGGCATCATATGGCGACGCCCACCACTCGCGATGATGGCCGCCAACTGGCGCTGAAACCCTTCAGGGCAGATGTTGCGCGCGACGGCCTCGGACACCATGGCGCTGTAGTCTTGGGCGTAGCCGGGGCTTGCGATCAACGCTAGGGTTGTGTGGTAGTAGTCTTTTAGGTCCTGCGCCTCCAGTGAGGACGGGCGATTCAGGAACATGTGTTTGGTGATCTTCCACTTCGGCCACGGCAGACGGGTACTGCCCGTCGTCGACATCCACGAGGTGAGGGTGAGGACCCGGGAGGGGTGTAGCACGGCCAGTTGCTGCGCAATCATGCCGCCCATGGAGACGCCAGCGATGTGCGCGGCCTTGATCCCCAGCGCATCCATCAGGCCCAGTGTATCCAGTGCCATGTCATCCAGCGTGTAGGGCGCTTTGGACGGGCGTTTGGTTAGTGTGCGCAGCATGCCGCTGACCGGGCCGGGCGCAGCCTGGCCGTCCATCTTGCTGGACAGACCGCTGTCGCGATTGTCGAAGCGCACGACAAACAGGCCGTACTCGGCCATGCGCCGGCAAAAAGACTCCGGCCATGAAATTAGCTGCGTGCCCAGCCCCATAATCAGAATCAGTGCCGGATCGGCACTGCGGCCAAATGTTTCGTATTCGATTGTGAGGCCGTTGGCCTGAGCGCGCGGCATACCCAAATGCTCCCGGAGTGTTAGTGCTGAGATTGGCCGAATACGGCCATTGAATGTTCCACTCGCCCGGCAACCCCAGTGTGGTGAGCTTCCAGCCGTTCCACGTGGCGCAGGCGCGGTAGCAGGCCGGCCTGATTAGCGACTTGAATGCTGAGCCCGGGTCGGGCGTTCAGCTCAAGCAGCATGGGCCCGTGGTAGCGGTCGAGCACGATGTCCGCGCCAAGGTATCCCAGGCCGGTCATCTCGTAGCAGCGTGCGGCCAGGTGCATCAGCGCCGGCCAGCCCGGCACCGTCAGGTCGTTTAGAATTCTGCCCGTATCCGGATGGTGAGTGACGGCCTTGTTGTGCTGAACCGCCGCCAGGCTGGTACCGGTGGCCAGGTCCAGGCCGACCCCGATGGCTCCCTGATGCAGGTTGGCCTTGCCATCGGATTCGTGGGTGGCCAGACGCAGCATGCCCATCACAGGATAGCCCTGAAAAATAATCAGCCGAATGTCCGGCACACCTTCGAAAGTGACCTCCTCGAACAGCGGGTCCAGCTGAATTAACTGCTCGACGATGGCGGTATCGGTACGCCCGCCCAGTGAATGCAGCCCGCTGATGGTGTTGGAGACGTGGCGGTGGATCTCCATCGGCGAGACGATATCGCCATTGCTGCGGCGGTAGCCATCCTCGGTGCGCCCTACGATCACTAGAATGCCTTTGCCGCCACTACCGTGCGCAGGCTTGATGACAAACTCGGTGAGATTCTCCAGCCGGTGCGGCAAGTCGGCGGCCTCGCGCTGGCTGCGAATGACGTGAATCAGCGCTGGCACATCGACATCGTGCTTTTGTGCTAGCAATTTGGTCTGCAGCTTGTCGTCCACCAGCGGATACAACTTGCGTGAGTTATAGCGGCTGATGTACTGCACGTTACGCCCGTTCATGCCAAGTACGCCCACGCGTGATAACTGGCCCGGCGAAATCCAGCGGCTCATGTGCGCATGCCCGAGAACCGCACCACTTCCGACAGCCGGTAACCAGTATAGCGGCCCAACAGTAATATCGCGGCCAGCACACACAGGTGCAATTCGGGAAAGTTAAACGCCAGATGTCGAACCAGCGGCTGGTTCATCAGCAGGTAGGCCAGGGTCGCGACTAGCAGACTGCCGCCGCCCTGAATCAGCACCTCTTTGGGGCCTTCTTCTTCCCACAGGATAGACATGCGCTCGATGGTCCAGGCCAGGATGATCATCGGAAAGAAAGTGATGGTTAAGCCGCCGATCAGCCCCAGCCGATAGCTGATGACGCTGAACACCGAAATAATACCGATCACTACGATCACCAGCGTGGCGATGCGTGCCACCAGTAGTAGATTTAGATGTGACAGAAATGATCGCAGAATGAGCCCGAGCGTCACCACTAGAATAAAACTCACCAGCCCGGGCAGCAGCTCGGTCTGCAAAAAGGCCATCGCGATCAGCACGGGCATGAAGGTGCCGGCAGTTTTCACGCCGATCACCAGCCGCATCAATACCACCACCAGCGCCCCCACCGGCAGCAGCATGATCAGTTTGAACATGCTTTGCTCGGCAATCGGCAGCGAGTACAGCGACATCAGCGGGCTTTGAACAGCCTGCGTGGCCACGGCGAGCGCTGGTCGTGCCTGGCTGATCATTGAGAACGAGACGCGACTGCGCGTGCCGCCGGTCACATCCAGCACCGCGGGCTGCTCCGACTGCCATAGCAGTAACGAGGAGCGGTCGGTGACTGGGCCGCGGACAGGATCGAACAGCGCCCACGAATCGTTGTGCCACACCTGCACCAAGGGGGTGAGTGGCTGGCGCCGCCGGCGATCTTCCAGCACCAAGGCCTGCACGATGCGGGCGGGTGCCTGCGCTTGACGCAGTAATTTTGCCAGCAGTTCGGCCTCGGCGTACTGCTCGCGCAGCAACGAAACGTTCTGATCGGCGGGCACGCGTTGGGATTGCTGAATAAGCTGTTGTGCCAGCGTGTACTCGTCGGCTGACAGTGGCAGCGCCGCCTCCAGCAGCGATTGCGCTGCCGTGCGATAGGGCTCGTCCCAAGGCTCGTTGTCCGGAGTGTCGGGCGCCTCGCTGGTGGGCGGCTCGGCGCTTCGATCGGCAATCACGTCCAGTTTGTAGAACAGGGTTTGCTCGCCGCTGGCCTGCCGCCGTGACCAGCGGGCGCGGCGCTGATCGCCTTCCGGTTCGATCACAAACCCGTAGCCAGGTGAGGCGGTGTGTTCGGAGGCGAAACGAAAGCCCGCCTGGGCCGGTGGCAGCGCCAGCACAATCTGCGCCTCGTCGCCGTCGGCGATAAAATCGACTTTGGCTTCGATCTGCCAGACGGTTTGTTGTTGCCCGGGGGAGAGCGGTACGCGGTACTCCAGGTGCCGAAAAGCGGCCGTACCGGCGCCCAGCAGCACCGTCACTAGTACCGTGAAAATAAACGGCCCGCGCGGGTTCATTTGCCCCCGGCTTGCGCGTCGGCACCAGCAGGCATGGGCTGCACGAACTGGCGGCTGACATCCACCACGGCAACATCCTTGAGGAAGTTACGTCCCAGCAGCATCTCGTACTCCAGATGCGAGCGGTCGGCCAGGGTAAATTCGAAAGTGCCTTCGTGGGTGCCCATGTGCACACGCATGTTCACGACTGGGCGGCGGCTGCCTTCCGGGTCGGCCTGCTGTAGCACGCGTACGAATCGGACAACCCTGCGCTCCAACGTTACCGTACCGTCGCCGGCGATGACGTTAAAACGCACCCAGCGGTCTCCGTCGCGCTCAAATCGTTTGAGGTCGAGGGCGTGCAGCGAGTTACGCGAGGCACCGGTATCCACCCGCGCGGGCAGCATGATGCCTGGCGGATCGAGCCAGACATGCTCCAGCTCGCCCACCACAAATTTGTCGTCCTGTATCAAAATGGTGGTTACCTCCTGGGCATCGTCGCACTCGGTCACCACCGTGGTGGGGCGCTCGCACGCGCGCTCGATGAGCGCCGGCAGCTCTTGCAACTCGCCGTAAGTCTTGTCGATGCGATCGGTAGTTGCGCGATCGCTGTCCGCCCGCGCCTGGCCGAGGTCATCAAGGCTCTGCCCGGTGCTGGCAAGCTGTGCCTGCAAGTGCGCGATCTGCGCGTTCACCGTTTGCAGCTCTAGCAGCACTTTGTCCTCGGCGGGCTGAGTGGGCTGGCAGGCGGTCAGTAGCGCGCACAGCGCGACGGTAACGATGATAATCGGAGCTGGAGTTGGGTGCATCAAGGAGACTACCTGGATAAGAGGTGGCGGATTGTACCCTGGCCGGTGGCCCGGTAGAACTAGCAACAGGCCACTTGCGCAAAAGTGTCGGGTGTTGGCGTCAGTGTGCTCGGGCTGTTATTTCATTGGTCGGCCTGGAAGGCGTTGAGCTCGCGCCCGATACGGGTGAGCTCGCGTATCAGCAATCGGAAGTCCGCATGCGTGCTTCGATGATTGGCAATCGCAACCCGAATGCAGTAGCGCTCGCCGAGCGTGGTGTACGACGGCGCGGCGATGCCTTGCTCTTGCAGTTCAATCAGCAGCTGGCGATTCAGCGCGTTAAGCTGCGCCTCGCCAAGGCCGCCGGGATTGTAGCGCAGGCACACAATATCCAGGCCAATGGGCGCGCACAGCTCCAGCTCGCTGGCCTGCTCGATCAAGCCGCCCAAGTAATGCGCCTGCTCGACGTTGCGGGCAATCATTCGGCCGTAGCGCTGCAGGCCGTGCTCCTGCACCGACATCCAGATTTTCAGCGCGCGGAACTGGCGTGACAACTGCAGGCCATAGTCGCTGAACCAAGTACTGCCAGAGGCCAGCCCTCGGGTGACCTTCTCCAGATACGCCGGGCTCACTTTGAACGTGCTCTTATGTTGCTCTGGATGGCGCACGATGATGCAGCCCGCCTCAAACGGAATGTGCATCCACTTATGTAGATCCAGCGCTACCGAATCAGCCAGTTCAAGTCCGGTCAACTGCTCGCGTACGTTGTCGGCCAGGATGGCCAGCGCGCCGATCGCCCCGTCAACGTGAAACCACAAATCACGCTCGCTGCATAGCTGTGCAATGTCGGGCAATGCATCAATGGCGCCCGTATTTACCGTGCCCGCGCTGGCGATGACGGCGACCGGACGGCAGCCCTGCGCGATGTCCTCATCGATGGCTTGGCCCAAGGCATCAAGGTTCATGGTGAAATCTGGGTTCACCGGGATGTCGCGCAGTGCGGCGCGCCCAAGGCCGAGTAACTCGACGGCTTTGAAGTTACAGCTGTGCACTTCGGTGGAGGCATACATAGTGAGCTGCGGCTGATCGCGTAGGCCTTGGTTGCGCACATCAAACCCGGCGCGCGTATTGCGTGCGACGGAAAGGGCAACAAAGTTAGCCATCGAGCCGCCGCTGACCAGCAGCCCGCTGGCCTCCTCAGGGAAGCCGATCATCTGCCTGAGCCAGCCCACCACTTGTTCCTCCACCCGCCCGGGGGCGTGGTTGCCGCCGCCCAGGTTAGGGTTTAGTGTGGCGGCAAGAAAATCGGCAAGTGCGCCCAGCACCGTGCCGTTGCCCATGTACCAAGCCCAGAACCGCGGATGCGGTGTGCCCATGTTGTAGGGGACGATGTCCTGGAGGAATTTTTCGTACGCGGCTTGCGCCCCCTGCGGCAGTTGCGGCGCCGGCGCATCGAATTTGCTTAGCGCCTCCTCGTCCATCGCCTGCCAGGTGGGGCGCTGGCGGATATCGCGAGTGTAGTCGATGGCATCGTCCACCATGCGGTGGGCAAGCGCGCGCATCTGCTCCCAGTCCTGCGGGTCCAGAGTTTCAAATGGGGTGTCGGAATCAGTGGGTTGTGACATAGCTTGCGCAAACAATAGGCCGGCGCCCGGGGGGCGCCGGCCCGAGAGTTGAGGAATTACCAGATCTTAACCCGGTCCTCCGGCGCAAGATACAAAGCGTGCTCTTCGGTCACATTAAACGCAGCGTACCAGGCGTCCAGATTACGTACCACGCCGTTGGTGCGATACTCCTCTGGGCTGTGCGGATCGGTGAGGATGCGCTGGCGCAGTGCGTCGTCGCGCGTCTTCGCCCGCCAGGCCTGGGCCCAGGAGAGGAAGAAGCGCTGCTCGCCGGTGTAGCCATCAATCACCGGCGCCTTGCCGTTGGCCTCCTGGTAGCGCTGATACGCGGCGTAGGCCATTTGCAAGCCACCCAGATCGCCAATGTTCTCGCCCAGCGTGAGGTTGCCGTTTACGTGCAGATCCTCCAGCGGCATGTAGGCGTCGTACTGATCAATCAGCTTCTGCGCACGCGTTTGGAATCTTTCGTTGGCGGTCTCGGTCCACCAGTCGCGAATCATCCCCGTCTCATCAAAGCGCCGGCCCTGATCGTCAAAGCCGTGCCCGATCTCATGCCCGATCACTGCACCGATGGCGCCGTAGTTGACGGCCGGGTCGGCATTGGGGTCGAAGAACGGCGGCTGCAAAATCGCCGCCGGGAAGGTGATTTGATTGAGCAGCGGGTTGTAGTACGCGTTAACCGTTTGCGGATTCATCGCCCACAGATCGCGATCGACTGGTCCGCCCAGACGGCTCAGTTGCAGCTCCCACTGGAACTTGGTGCCCGAAAGCGCATTGGCCAGCAGGCCCTCGCTACCGGTTTGCAGCGAGCTGTAGTCGGTCCACTTGCTGGGGTAGCCGATGCGTGGCTCGAAGGTGCTCAGTTTGCGCAGCGCTTGCTCGCGGGTCTCCTCATCCATCCAGTCCAGGTTCTGCAGCCGTATCTCGAAGGCGGCGACCAGATCGTCGACCAGCGTCTGCATTTTGGCCCGATTATCCGGCGGGAAGTGACGTGCCACATACACTTGGCCGACGGCCTCGCCCATGGTGCCATTCAGTAACTGCACGCCGCGCTTCCAGCGATCGCGCTGCTCTTTAGTGCCTTGCAGCTTGGTACCAAAGAAGGCGAAGTTGGCCTCATCGAAGGCCTGCGGCAGGAAGCGAGCGTTGGTGCGGATAAAGTGATACGTCAGATAATCCTTCCACGTTTCAAGCGGGGTGTCCGCATAGATCTTGGCGGATTCGGAGATGGCGGTGGTTTCGGCGACGACCATCATATCGACCTCGCCCAGGCCCACCTGGTCCATCATCGAATCCCAGTCGAGCTGCGGCGCCAGTTGTTTTAAGTCTGCGCGCGACATCGGGTTGTAGATTTCGGAAATCTGTCGGCTTCGCTCGGGCGGCCAATGCACCTCGGCCAGTCGCGTTTCTAACGCCACAATCGCATCGGCTTTTTCGCCGGCATTGGCGATGCCTGCCAGCGTTTGCATCTGCTCCACGTACGCGCGATATGCCGCGCGATGGCCTGAGTAAGGTTCTTCGTCTTTTAAGTAGTAGTCCCGGTCCGGCATGCCCAGGCCTGCCTGGCTGACGAACACCGTGTATTTGGCGGTGTCCGCTGGGTCGGGAATGATGCCGACCCCGAACGGGGCGGTGGCGTGAATGTCAGCGAACGCGCTCTGCAACTCTGCCTCGGTCTCGATTTTGGCGATACCATTCAGGTGCTCATAGAGCGGGCCGGTGCCGGCGCTGCTCAGTGCCTCCTCGTTCATCCAGCTGGAGAAAAAATCCCCTACCTTTTGATCGACCGACCCAGGTTCTGGCGAGCCAGTGGCCAGGGTTTCGATAATGGCGCGGACCTGGGTCTCGGCGCGCTCCGCCAGGCCGGTAAAGGCCCCGTAACGCGAGCGGTCTGCCGGCATCTCAAAGCTCTCCAGCCAGCCGCCATTGGCGTAGCCGAAAAAATCATCGCCAGGGGCGATGTTGGCATCCATGGCGTTGGTGTCGAAACCCCAACTGCCAAGTTCGGGGCTTGTGGCCTCGGTGATTTGCTTTACCGGTGCCGCTTCGGGCTCGGCGGCCGCGGGTGCCTCGGGAGGCGGTTGGGTCGCATCGGTGCAGGCAACAAGCAGCCCGCTGGCGAGCAGCAAGGCGAGTGCATTGGTTTGGGTGGGTGACATGGGTAACTGTCCTTAATACTTATGGGGTTCGTGTACGCGACCGCTATCGGGTCACGTTGGCAGGCGCGTCGTCTGCCCGGCCAATCCCGCTTTGAAATGTGGAGCAAGGATAGGGGGTATATCGCGTTGATGCCAGTCTCTAACGTTGCGAGATACCGGTAAAACGCGGCACCAAACGGCACTGCGCAGTGGGTGGACGTCAAATAGCGACCTCATTGGCACGTATGCCTCGCGGGTGTGCGGGCTATCCGGTGCGACGCTCGAAGATGATCTTGCGCCATTGCTGCGGGCCGCTGGTGTGTACCGCATTGCCCTTGCTGTCGACCGCCACGGTCACCGGCATATCGCGCACTTCAAACTCATGGATGGCCTCCATGCCGAGTTCCTCAAATGCCACCACCCTTGCACCGGTAATGGCTTTTGAGACCAGATAGGCGGCGCCGCCGACGGCCATCAAATACACCGCACCATGTTTGGCAATCGCCTCGATCGCCACCGGGCCGCGTTCGGCTTTGCCCACCATGCCGATCAGGCCGGTATCGGTCAGCATCATCTCAGTGAATTTATCCATCCGGGTGGCCGTGGTAGGGCCGGCGGGGCCGACGACTTCTTCACGCACGGGGTCCACCGGGCCGACGTAGTAGATAAAACGATTGTGGAAATCCACCCCGTCCGGCAGTGGCTCGCCGCGGGTAAGCAAGTCGGCCAGTCGCTTGTGTGCGGCGTCGCGGCCGGTGAGCATGCGACCGCTCAGCAGCACGGTCTCGCCGGGTTTCCAGTCACGGACATCTTCCGCGCTGACCGTGTCCAGGTTCACCCGCCGCACGTCATCGCCGACATCCCAGGTAATCTGCGGCCAGTCATCGAGGCTGGGCGGGCTCTGCAGCGCCGGTCCGTTGCCATCCAGCGTAAAGTGCGCATGCCGTGTGGCTGCGCAATTGGGAATCATCGCCACCGGTTTGTTGGCCGCATGGGTGGGGTAGTCTTTTACTTTTACATCCAGCACGGTGGTTAGCCCGCCCAGGCCCTGGGCGCCGATGCCCAGCGCGTTCACCGCGTCAAAGATTTCAATGCGCAGTTCTTCGGCGCGATTGCTGGCGCCGCGCGCCTTCAACTGCTGAATGTCGATAGATTCCATCAGGCTCTGCTTGGCCATCACCATCGCTTTCTCAGCCGTGCCGCCGATGCCGATGCCGAGCATGCCGGGCGGGCACCAGCCGGCGCCCATGGTCGGTACGGTTTTGACCACCCATTGCACAATGTCGTCGGACGGGTTCAGCATGACGAATTTGGACTTGGCTTCCGATCCACCGCCTTTCGCGGCAACCTCGACGTGCACTTTGTCGCCTTCGACCACCTCCATGTGAATAACCGCCGGCGTGTTGTCGCCGGTGTTTTTCCGCGCCCCTGCCGGGTCGGCCAGAATCGAGGCGCGCAGGATATTATCCGGGTGCGCGTAAGCACGGCGCACGCCCTCGTTAATCATGTCGGTAACCGATCGGGTGGCATCCCACTGAACGTTCATGCCAATGCGAATAAATACGGTGACAATGCCAGTGTCCTGGCAGATCGGGCGGCGGCCCTCGGCGCACATGCGCGAGTTAATGAGAATTTGCGCCATGGCGTCTTTGGCCGCCTTGGACTCCTCCATCTCATACGCCTGATGCACTGCCTGGATGAAGTCTGCTGGATGATAATAAGAGATGAACTGCAGGGCATCTGCCACGCTGTCAATCAAGTCGTCCTGTCGTATGGTGGTCATGACTGGGGTCCGTTGTTAGGGGGCCGTTGCTTAAAAATGCGGGTAATACGTGCACCGGTCTGAGTGATGATTTCGTATGGTACGGTACCGGCGCATTGTGCCATGTGCTCGATGGGTACGTGGTGGCCGAACAGTTCCACCCAGTCGCCAGCGTTCACGGCGTCCACTGGCAGATCAGTGATATCCAGCGTCACCATGTCCATCGAGACGCGCCCGACCAGCGGCGCCCGATGGCCGTTAATCCAGGCATGGTAGCGAGTATCTTCGCCGCTCGGGCTCGCCAGTACAGCGCCGTTCCCGGCGCGTCCCAGCGCCCAGGGAATGCCGTCTGCATAGCCCGCCAGCACGACCGCCAGACGGGTGTCGCGTTGGCACAAAAACGTGCCGGCGTACCCCACGCGTTCGCCGGCGGCGGCATCGTGCACCTGCGCTACGATGGCCTCCAGGCTTAGTACAGGCTCGCACCAAACTGGCAGGTGGCGATAGTGCGGGTCGTGACCGAACAGGCTGATGCCTGCGCGGATCAGATCAAAGTGATAGTCCGGCCCCAGCCGCGCCGTCGCCGAGTTGCATAAGCTGGCCGGCACCTGGGGAAACAGCCCGCGCAGGGCCGAGAAACGCGCGAGCTGTCGCGCATTTTGTTCAGACTGCTCGGCCGGGGTGGGGCTTTGTAATGCCTGGGTGTCGTTGCTGGTCGGTTGCATGTTCGCCAAGGTGTCGCCGCACGCCATGTGCCCCATGATCAGGGTTAGCTCACAGTGCTGTCGCCGATGCGCATCGGCGGCTAGAATTTTTACCTGCTCTGGCGACATGCCGGCGCGGTGGATGCCGGTCTCCATGTGCAGGGCAGCGCGGGCGGCGTGCCCCGCTTGTGCACAGGCGGCAATCCAGCGATCCATCTCATCCAGGCAGTACAAGCAGGGGATCAGCCGATGCTTAATCAGGATGTGCTGGTCCACACTGATGACCGGGCTGAGCACGTAGATGTGCGCGTCCGGACAGGCATTGCGTGCTGCGACGGCTTCGCTGGCCAGGGCGATAAAGAAGGTGTCGCAGCCGACCTCGCGCAAGGTGCTGCAAATGCGACCCATGCCGCTGCCGTAAGCATTCGCTTTCACGACGGCGCCGGTGCGCGCCGCAGTGGCGGCATCGATGGCGCGGTAGTTGGCCTGCAGTGCATCCAGATCGACGGTCAGGCGAGCAGCGGCACCTGCATTTGTGCTGTGCTCACCGGTGTACGGGGCGGTGTCGGTGCTGGCAGGTCGGTTTTGGATGGGCATGGCGGTGGCTGCTGACGATTACTCCCGCGCATGGTACGCAAGGGCGCCGGCTGGCGCACGTTGTTGGGTTAAAAAGTAAGCGGCCAGTCGCCAACTGCGACTGGCCGCCATCAGGCCTGACAACAGCGGTCGATTACTCCGGGCGCCAGCTCGCGCGTAAGTAGGTGAACCGGCCAGGTACATCATAGGTGGAAGGGTCGTACCCATTCAGCGAGCAGCTGTAGCAATCAGGCGGGTCTTCTTCGAATACGTTGTTAATGCCTAACGTGATGTCAAAGTTGCCGCCCAGCGCCTCGGGCGTGTAGGTGAGCTGCACGTCGTTAAACACGGTGCTGTCCAGCGTGTTTTTCGAGTTCGCGTTGTCGTCGAAGTCTGGCTGTGAGCACAGACCCAGATTGGTAAAACTGTCGGGTGAGTTGTCCAGGAAGTCACCGCAGTCCTCAGTCAGTTCGTCGATATAGCGCACGGTCCAGGAGCCGCTCCAGTCGCCGCGCAACCAGTCGACGATTAAGTTGGATTTCCACTCAGGTTTGCCGCGATCGTTCTCCTCGAGGCCCTCCAGCGAGCGCTCGCGGAAGCCGCCGGGCGAGCTGGGATCGGCCAGGATTTCGGTAAAGTCGCTGAGGAAGGTGTTCTGCCAGGAGACGCTGAACTGTCCCGCATCGGTCACCGGGCTGATGTAGCTTACGTTCAGGTCCCAGCCCTGCGTCTCAATGCCGCCAATGTTAATCAGCTGATTGTCGAAGCGGTTGATCACGCCGGAGCCGGTGCGCCCGACCAGATTACAAAAACTGGCCTCGCCGGTATTGGCGCAGGCATCCAGCACGGTTTGTGCGTCGATCGCCTGGATCGCATCGGCCACTTCGTGTTGGTACCAGCTCACTTCCACGTCCAGGCCGTCCACCCAGCTGAGGTTGTCGACAAAGCTGGGGCTGAACACCACACCAAAGTTCAGCGTGTCCGCCGTCTCAGGCTGCAACGCACGGTTGCCGCCCGTGAGCACGGATATCTGCCCGCCCAACTGGGTGTAGCTGCCATCCACCGGCACGCCGTTGGCGACACAGTTGTCGATCACCGTCTGGCTGGCCGGGCTGTCGGGACTGCCGAGGTCCGAGCACGGATCGGCAATGGTGGCGTCAAAGCGCGTTTGCGAACCGAACAGCTCGCCAATGGTCGGCGCGCGCAGCCCCTCGGCGAAGGCACCGCGTAACAGCACGGTGTCGGTCGGGCGCCAGCGTACGCCGAACTTGGTGGTGGTCTCGCTGCCGAAAGTGCTGTAGTCGGAGGAGCGTGCGGCGATAGACAGGTCCAGAAGATCGGCGCCAGGCACGTCGGTCAACAGCGGAATGTTGATTTCCCCGTATATCTCATCCACATCAAAGCCGCCAGAGGTGGGCTGCGCGGGGATGCCTGCCGAATCGCCTGCGACCACAATCGCATCGGGCTGGAAGAAGCCGTCCTGCTCGCGATGCTCAAGACCGACAGCGAAGGCCAGCGGGCCGGCCGGCAGATCAACCAGAGTGCTGCTGATATTGGCGGTAAAGGTCACCAATTCCTGCTCGCTGGTGTCCTGCTGCTGGAACGCCACCCAGTCAAGCATGGCCTGGGTAATGGTGCCCTCGCCGTTGGCGCCCTGGCCGCCAAAGAAGTTAAACGGGACGCAGCCATCAATTGGGTTGTCTGCCGTCCCGCAGCGGTAAACGCCATCGTCATCCAGGAACGCCGGCCCCAATGCATCTTTCAGGCGCCGTGCGTTGTAGCCACCGGTTTTGATCTGATTGGCGTTGTTGCGCGACCAGGCGGTGTTCACGTCCCAGAAAAACGTACGCTCGCCCATATCGAACTCACCCTCAAGCCCGGCGGCTGCATACCAAGTGTCCACGTCCTGCTCGAATTGGCGTGGCCCGCCTTCCAGCGGACGTCGGCCCATAAAGTAGGCTTGATCCTCGGCGCTGATGGTGGCTCCGAACGGATTGAACGGGTTAGTCACGTCGATGGAGATGGTGTCCAAGATGTTGCCGTTACCGGCATCGGAGCCAATAAACAGTGGCTCAGGCGCTGCCTGGTTGGTGGATTTGCGATTGTTAAACAGCCCTTTAATGTACAGATTGACGTTGGGGGTAAACGCATGGGTGGCCTGGCCGTAGATGCTGGTGCGCTCAGATGGGGTGACCACCAGGTTGAAGGGGGCGAAGTTAAAGCGGTCGCCATTGTCCCAGGTGTTGAAGTCATCGCCGGCACACGGGTTGTTGATGTCGAAAAACGCCGGGGCGCCGGCCGCCGTGCTCACCCCATCGTTCAGCGTGCAGTTCACAAACACGCTGTCGTCGGTGATGGAGCCGTCCGCTTCCGGAATCGTGAGAACAAAACGGCCCTGCGGCGTGCCGGAGCTGCCGTGGCGGTTAGTGGTGCCGGGGCCTGCGGACTCGCGTGCCTGGGCAATGTCGAACGCGGCAATGCGGTCCTGCTGCACGTGCGAGACGTTCACGAACGCGGCGGTCTCATCGTTGGCCGCGCCGAGCGACATGGAGAACTCGGTGGTGCTGCCGTCGCCCTCGCTGTAATCGCCCAGATAGCCGTTGATCTCGAAGCCCTCAAAATCGCGCTTGGTAATAATGTTCACCACGCCCGCGATGGCATCCGCGCCGTAGATGGCTGAGGCACCGTCTTCCAGAATCTCTACCCGCTCGATAATGCTGACCGGAATGGTGTTCAGATCGGTGGATGAGCCCACACCACTGGCGGAGGATTCGCTGATCCAGCGCACGCCGTCCACCAACACCAACACGCGTTTGGAGCCCAGATGTCGCAGGTCAACCTGGGCCGAACCCGCGCCGACGCCGCTGCCGTCAGGGGGGAAGCCAAAATTGCCGCTGGAGTTGAATCGGGTGTTAAGTGCGCCCCCGGAGGAGGTGAGTCGGCTGACGACATCGCTGATAGAGGTCAGTCCGCTGCGTTTGAGGTCTTCGGCGGTCAGGGTGGTGACCGGGCCGGCTTCGTCGAGTGGGCTTTGCCGGATGCGCGAGCCGGTGACGATGATCTCCTCATCGACGCCTGATTGCGTCCATCCAGGGGTTGGGGCCAGCGCAATGGCCAGGAGGGCCATTGCGGTTAACGTCCGCGTAGTCGTGATGCCGCTCGTCATTGTTCAATTCTCCTAGGCTCTGGTGGCACCCCCGCGAGTCAACGCTTGCGGCCCGATGCCAATATTCTCCTTACGTTGAAAGCAATTCTTGTTATGTTAAAAGTGTAGCCGAAATCGATTGGCTGTTGTAAATATGCACCGTTTTTCTTTTGGCTCAGCAACAATTTGCTAAGCTGTTGCGGAACTGCAACGTTTGGGGGTGAGAGCGTGAAGCGATTCAAACCACGGGGATGGGGCGTGATTCTGCGGTGTTTGTGCTTGAGCCTGCTAAGCGGGTGCGCGGCGAACGGGCCCTCAACGCTTCCCCAATCGGCCCAAAGTGGTGGCACCGAACAGGCCGCCCAATCGGTCAAGCAGGAGCAGGTAGTGCGCACGCCGCTGCAAAGTGATGAGTCGTGCCGATACGAGCGCGCAACTGGCAGCCATATCGCCACGCGTAAGTGCTACTCCGCGGCCGAACGGGAGGCGATGGCCAAAGGATCAGAAGAGTGGATGCGTACCGGGGGCCGTCGAGGTTCACCGGCGGTGGTGCGCGATGCGGCCGACCCGCGTGAGGAAGAAACGCCCCGGTGAGGCAGCGTTAGTCGGGCGCAGGGCCTTCCACGCGAGGCAAAGCGTGTTTCCGCTCAGCGGCCACCTCGGCCGTACCACTGCCGGTCCCACCCGTGCACTTCATAGCGATCGGTCATTGGAAATCCTGGCGCACGCAGGGTGTCCAGTCGGCGGTCGTAGACGATTTTGGTGTTGTAACGTGGCTCGGTGGCCGAGAGTGAGCCGGCCGTGAGGCTGCCGTACAGGGACAGCAGGGCGGTTTGTCGGGAGCGGTACTGGGCGACCGAGAAGCGGCCACGCGCGTAGATGGATGCTTGGATGTGCAAATCGCCCGGCCCGGTGACTTCCGGCGGCGCGACCGAAACGTTTTTTTCCGCGACTAATCCAAGAAAATCGTCACTCTCCGGGGTGATCTGCGGGTCCTGCGCGTAGCGCAAATGCCCCTCGATCACGAGGTGGCGATGGGAGTACACCAGCATGCGTCCGTTGACTGTGCCGCTTATGTACAAGGTGCTATCCGGCGCGCCGAGCAGGTAGGTTTTGCCTTCTTCGCTCAGGTTGGTTTGCGATGTGGCAGGGACCTGCGCCGGGGTCCACGTATAGCCGCCGTCTTCATGGAAGACAATGCGCATGTCGCCTGGGGCAAGTTGGTGGACGTGCTGATCGGCGCTGTTCGCTGCGTTGCCCGTGAGCGGTGCGTAGCCGTCCGGGAATCGGATTCTTCGCACGCCGGTTTCCAGCCCACCCAGAAACGTGTCTTTGCGGCGGAAACCGACGCCGCGTCCGCCGACGTTAATTTTGCGTGCAGAGGTGGTTACCTTGCCGTGAAAGCGAGGCGCGGCGGCGCGGGTGCGCTCCAGTGAGATGGCGGAGTTGGAATGAAAGCGTCCGTCGAGCTCGTCGTTGTGCATCATCACGCCCGGATTCCAGTAGTTGACGAACTGAGCGAAGTTGGAGAAGGCCAGCCGCCGCATCTGTACCTGCGTGCGCAGTTGCTGTCCGCCGCTTTCGGTGGTGATGTCGACCAGTAAGGTGGCCATGGAAGTGTCGTCGCCCGCTGCGAGTGGACGAAATGTAGCCGTGTACTGTTGCCCCGCTTTGGTCCAGGTGATGTTGGTGCCGTAGAGATTTTTGTTGTGCAGGCTGGCCGCCCATTTGCTCAGTTTTTTCTCCAGCATACGGGTTTGTTTGGCGGCCATGGGTTGCGCCTGAACCGTGGTGTTGTCGGGCGTCGCCGATGAGGTGAGGGCTGTCGCCGGCGCGGATGCGGGTGTGGGCGCAGTGGTGGTGACCGCCGATCGCTGCAAGGTCGGCTCGGCCGGGACAGAAGAGGCGGAGAGCGG
>CBDUQI010000096.1:0-20605 GCA_965369325.1 uncultured Gammaproteobacteria bacterium | reverse complement strand
TTGCCGCGTTTTTTATCCTGGGCGCCCTTGCGGTGCTGAATATTCGCCCATTTACTATGACCTGCCATGGGACTATTGATCACTCTCCTGTACAATTAAGTCAGTGGCCGACGGCACGAACGCCGATATGAACGCCACCAGCTACTGCGATGCAGCATGACGTATCCAGCCTGTTGGGGCGACATTGTAACTGGCAGGCATTCGGAATGCGCTAGCGGCGCGCCGTCAGCTCCTATCGCAGGTGCGATGCTGCCGCCAGCGGCCTCGCATCCAGGATAAACCCGGGATCGAGGCCCGCAACGCACGATACCCGGAACCGATTGCCCAGCAGCGTGTCATGGCTTCTATGGATACTGCCAACCGACAACAGGTCCCCGACACTCGCGTCGACGATAAGGACGCTCGCCGTCCGCTCGGACGGCGCGCCGTCCTGACGGCTCGCGACTTCCTGGCCACCTTGCGCAGTTCGCCCGAGGACGGCCCGTGCGCAAACGCCGACCCGCGAGCGCTGAGTGAGGCGGTTGATCGGGCCGAACAGGTCAGCGAGCTGGTGGCCGCCCTGGGCTCAGACCGGCAACTGACCGTCGCCTCCATGCTCTACCCCCTAAGCGAGCGCGGGTTGCTCGGTGATGCCTATATCGAAACGCAGTATGGCAGTGACGTACTAGCGCTGGTGCACGAACTGAACCGGCTGGCACGCATCTCCCTCCCCCGCGGCTGGACCAGTGGCGACAGCCTGGGCGCCAATCAAGCCGAATCGCTGCGCAAGATGCTGGTGGCCATCGTGGGCGACGTGCGTCTGGTGCTGGTGCGCCTGGCCGATCAGCTATACCGGCTGCGCCGGGCCAAGGATGCCTCGCCCGAGGAGCGCTACCACGTTGCGCTGGAAGCGCGTGAGATTTACGCGCCGTTGGCCAACCGGCTGGGCATCTGGCAACTGAAATGGGAGATGGACGATTTGGCGTTCCGGTTTATGGAGCCGGACACCTATCGCCGCATCGCCAGCTGGTTGGACGAGCGCCGCGTGGACCGGGAGACCTATATCAAGTCGGTCATCCACACGCTCCGTGTTGCCCTGTCGCACGAGGGAATTGCCGCAGACATCGCCGGACGCCCCAAACACATCTACAGCATCTGGAACAAGATGCGCCGTAAGAACGTGGATTTTGAACACGTGTTTGATGTGCGCGCGGTGCGGTTACTGGTGGAGTCCAAGGCTGAGTGCTACGCGGCCCTTGGGATCGTGCATGGCATGTGGCCTTACCTGCCTGGTGAGTTTGATGACTACATCGCCAACCCGAAGGAGAACAACTACCGCTCACTGCATACCGCCGTGGTCGGCCCACACGACAAAACGGTCGAGATCCAGATACGCACGTACGAGATGCACCGCCACGCTGAGCTGGGCGTCGCCGCGCATTGGCAGTACAAGGAAGGCGCGCGCGACGATGAGGCCTTCCGGCAGAAGATCAACTGGCTGCGGCGACTGCTGGAGCCGGGTGAGGACGGCGAGACTGAGCGGGACTTTGTCGACAAAGTGGCCTCGGAGATCCGCGAGGACCGCTTGTACGTGATGACCCCGCGCGGTGAGGTAGTCGATCTGCCACACGGCGGCACCCCACTGGACTTCGCCTACCATGTGCATACCGATCTGGGCCATCGCTGCCACGGGGCGCGGGTGAACGGGCGCTACGTGCCGCTCAATTACAAACTGGCGAGCGGTGATCAGGTGGATATCGTCGCCTCACGCAGCACCGGGCCCAGCCGCGACTGGCTGATCCCACAGCTGGGCTACCTGGCCTCCAACCGCGCACGCTCCAAGGTGCGCCTGTGGTTCCGTCGCGACCGCCAGGAGCGCAACATCGAGCAGGGCCAGCTGATGCTGGAGCGCGAGCTTGGGCGACTGGGCACGCACCCACACGTTAACGATCTGTCACGCGAGCTGAACATGCCCACGCCCACTGAGCTGTACGCCAGCGTTGGGGCGGGCGACACCACGTTGTCCGACGTGGCCCAGGCCGTGCAGACACTCACCACGCCCGCGCCGCAAATGACGGAGCTGCGCCCGAGTCGCCGAGCTCGCCAGCAGCGAGGCATCGCCGGCGCTAACGCGATCGAGATTGAAGGCGTAGGCGATTTGCTCACCAGTTACGCCCAGTGCTGCAAGCCGGTGCCGCCAGACACCATCATTGGCTACGTCACCCAGGGCCGCGGAGTGACCATTCACCGCGAAGATTGCGCGAATATGCCGCATCTGCAGGACAGCGCGCCGGAACGAATGATTCCGGTCAACTGGCGCGAGGGACAGTCCGATACCTTTCCGGTGGACATTCGCCTGGAGGCGCACGACCGCCGCGGTTTGCTGAACGACCTAAGCGGCGTGCTCTCAGCGGAGAACGTGAACATCGTCTCGACCGAAACTCGCACCGACCCCAAAACCCTGTCGGCCATGTTCAAGATCACGGTGCAGATCACCGGATTGAGCGAACTGAGCCGTATCATGCACAAGCTGAACAGTGTGCCCAGTGTGCACACAGTCACGCGTACCGGTTAGGCCGCAAGCGCGTTACGCCTGCACCGTAGCGTCACCTTCCTGCGATGAAAAAAGCGATCATTCTGTACAGCCTGGCCATCGCGATGGCGGCGTTCGCCATGCACTGGCTGGAGTACCGTCATGCTGTGCGGACGCTGTCGACACAGCTGTACATCGCCATCATCGCCCTCGCCTTCACGCTGCTCGGCGTTTGGGCGGGCAATCGGCTGACGCGCCGCCCCGCGCCGCCAACGTTTGAGAAAAACACCCGCGCGTTGGCCTCACTTGGCATCAGCGATCGGGAGTACCAGGTGCTGCTGTTGCTGGCCGAAGGGCACCCGAACAAGCAGATTGCCCGCCTGCTCGGGGTGTCCCCGAACACCATCAAAACCCACCTATCTCGTCTTTACGACAAGCTGCACGCCTCCCGTCGCACCCAGGCAATTGCCAAAGCCCGCTCGCTGCGCCTTATTCAATAGCCAGCACGACCGTTTTCGCTTAACTCAAGTGGTTGATTCTGCACAGATCACCCGTTTGGGTGATGTGCCAGCGCACCCGCGCCGTTAGATTTACGGCATCATTCGGGCACAACAACGGGGGACAATCCAATGATCCGAATAATGTTGACCTACGGCGGGCTGGCCGGGCTGGTGATTATCACTAGTATGATCCTGAGCATCGTGTTCTCAGGCGGTGGCGCCGGCAGCGTATGGCTGGGCTATCTCATCATGCTGGTTGCGCTCACGCTGGTGTTTGTTGGCATCAAGCGTTATCGCGACCAGGAGTTGGGCGGTGTGATGCGATTTTCGCAAGGCGCGTTGCTTGGATTGGGCATGACGGTGGTCGCCGGGCTCATGTACGTGCTGGTATGGGAAATCTACCTGGCCTCCACTGACTTTCGCTACATTCATGAGTATACGCAATCGATTATCGATGCCCGAACGGCCGAAGGGTTAATCGGGCCGGAGTTGGACGCGCTGGTGCTCGAGATGGACGAGCTGCGGAATAATTACGCCAATCCGCTGTTTCGCCTACCGATGACCTTTTTGGAACTTTTCCCAGTAGGTCTGCTAATCTCGCTGATCTCGGCGGCCATCCTGCGTAACTCCCGCGTGTTGCCGGCGACCGCTTAAGGCGCAATTTATGGATTTCAATCAGGTCCGCTACTTTCTGGCGTTGGCGGACACGCTCAACTTTACGCGCGCTGCGGAGCAGTGTTACGTCTCGCAACCGGCGCTGACTCAGGCCATCAAACGGCTTGAGAGCGAGCTTGGGGGCGAGTTGATCCATCGCGACGGGCGCTATACGCAACTTACCGAACTCGGAAAGTCCCTACGCGTACATTTTGAGCAGATTGATCGCACCCGGCACCTGGTACGCACGACGGCAAAAGCGGTGACCACCGGCGAGGTCGCCGAGCTGAATATCGGGTTGATGTGCACCATTGGTCCCGGCGTGCTGGCTGGGATGCTGGATGGCTTTCAGATGCAGCATCCCATGGTCTCGCTGGTGTTGCACGATGTCACACCGGACTCCATCGCCAATCTGCTGCTGGCCGGCTCAATTGACGGCGCGTTCTGTGCGCGCCACGGCCCGCCGCACCCGCAACTTCGCTATGTGGAACTGTTCGAGGAGGCGATGGTAGTCGCGTTCCCGCCGGAGCACGAATTCGCCAGCATGCAAGCCGTGCCACTTAAGGCCGTGGCACAACAGCGTTATGTCGATCGGCTGCACTGCGAGTTCCGGGAGGAGTTCGTCGAATTCTATAAAACTCAGGATGTGGAGCTGGATGTGGTGTTTCGCAGTCAGCGTGAGGACTGGATTCAGAGCCTGATCCGTGACGGCGTTGGCGTGAGCGTGATCCCGCAATTCTCGCTGCTGGGCCCGGAGCTGGATTATCGCCCGGTCAGCGAGCCTGCCCTCTCACGCAATGTGGAATTCGCAATCGCCGCCGAAGCCCAGCCCAGCCCGGCGCTGCGTACCCTGATCAGCCGGGCGAAAAGCCATCAGTGGCCCGGTAGCAGGGCCGCGCCAGAACGTGCACCAGAGCGTACACAAGAACCTGCAAGTGAACTCTCAGCGGAACCTGCCCCAGGCCCGTAAACCCAGCTGCACCGGACTCCGGTCGCCGCCATAAGCGGCGCTTATCACATCGGATCAAATGGATATTTCTTAACCCGCGAGCACCCGGGTACAGTCCTCGAACTTGGGTGTCGCAGCGGCCACGCGGCGCCCCTCCCCTTGCCCGGTTTCGAGGAGATCCAAGATGGACGCAACCACTAACACCCGCACCCACCGGCTCTCACACCTCACGCCCATCCAGCGTGAAGTGACACAAAACGATGCCACCGAACGAGCGTTTGACAACGCCTTCTGGGATCACAAGGAGGCCGGCATCTACGTGGATATCGTCAGCGGCGAGCCGCTGTTCGCCTCCGTACACAAATTCGACTCAGGCAGCGGCTGGCCCAGCTTTTTTCAGGCGCTGGCCGATGAGCATGTTAACGAAGTGAGCGATCGCAGCCACGGCATGATCCGCACCGAAGTGCGCTCGGTGGAGGGCAATTCGCATCTGGGGCATCTGTTTCCTGACGGACCGGCACCTAGCGGCTTGCGCTACTGCATTAACTCCGCCGCCCTGCGCTTCGTACCGGTGGAGTCACTGCAAGGCGAAGGGTACAGCAGGTTTACGCACCTGTTCGATCCGGACTAAGACAGATGCACGCAACACCGTGCCCGTTACTACACAACTTTTGGGAGATCTAACGATGAGCATCAACAAATCATCCGTCGGCCTTATCGCCTTGGCGGCGCTTGCGCAATTGCTGCTGGCCATGCCGGCAGCAGCGGGCGAGTACTACACCCTCAAGGACGGCAAACTTGATCGGCCCACCGGTTATCGCGAGTGGGTGTATGTGGGCACGCCGGTGACGCCGAACGACATGAACAATGGCAAAGCCGCATTCCCGGAGCATCACAACGTCTACATCGACCCCAAGAGCTGGGCGCACTGGAAGAGGACCGGTGAGTTTCGTGACGGCACCATCCTGATGAAAGAGCTGGTCAGCGTCGGCTCGAAAGCGGCAGTGAGCGGCAACGGTTACTTCCAGGGCGACTTTATTGGCCTGGAGGCCACCATTAAGAGTGCCAAGCACTTTCCAAAGGAGCCGGGTAACTGGGCGTACTTCAGCTTCTCAACGCCCGAGCACAAAACGCTGACATCAGCAGCAGCGCCATTCGCAACGGCCTCGTGCAACGCTTGCCACGCAGCCGCAGCGGCCGAGGATTTTGTCTTCACGCAATACTATCCTGTGCTGCGCGCTGGCAAAGGCACCGGTGAGGCCGGTACCGGCGGCAAGTCAGATACGCTTGCCCGCCCGTTGTCGATGGGCAATTAATCGTGCCTGCACGATTCATAACGGCGATCGGCGTGGCCCTCGTGGCCACTGCCGCGCTTAAGCTGGCACCCGCCATCGCGCACACAGGATTCTCGCCCTATGTGGATGAGGCCGGCAACATTGCATTTCCGGCCGGTTTTCGGACCACCATGGTGCACCTGGGCTCCTGGTTTGTGCCCGATGGTGCAGCCAGCGGATTCCATGATGTATACACCGAGCAGGCCTCCGCACTCGCCTTTAGACGCACCGGGAGCTTCCCCGACGGGGCCACCATCGTCAAAGAACTGCGCGCGGGCCACGCCGGCAACTACACCACGGGCACTGGCGTCAGCTACGCGAGCGACAGCCTGAAACAATGGTTCGTGATGGTCAAGGACGCCGAAGGGCGCTTCGAGGGCAGTCCCCTTTGGGGTGAGGGTTGGGGCTGGGCGCTGTTCAAGCCGGATGACCGGGCGAAGAACGTGGCTACTAGTTACAAAACGGACTGTCTGGGCTGTCACGTACCGGCGAAAAGCACTGACTGGGTATACACGCAGGCCTACCCGACACTGCATGCCAGGTAATCGCCGCGGGGATCAGTCGGGCAGATTGGCCCCGCCATCGTCCATCTTCTGTGGCCGCTGCCAGTAGTGATACTGCGGCGTCCATTGGGCTTCGCCCAGTCCGGCCAGTCCCAGCAAATTCCACATGCTGCAATACAGATCGCCCGGGCCGAACACCGCCGCATTCTTGCGCGTGATGCGCGTGCCATCACGCTCATACACTACCGCGCCGGGCATGTTGTCCTGTCCCTGCACCACCGTTTGCTCGGCGGCGTAAGGCCCGCCTCCGTGCGAGGCCAGGCGAAAACGCCATTGGCGCGAATTGGCGAACGTACGCTGCACGTCCGGGGCGTCTTTGGACACCAGCACCACTGACATCACCGACTCCAGATGCGGCAAAAAGCCGTTGAAGCCGTCAGCCCACAGCGTGCAATACCGACAGCCCTGCCCCATGTTGTGAATCATCAGCAGCCGGTCGTGGTCGCCAAACATCTCGCTCAGCGTCACCTCGCCGTCCAGGGTGGAAAACGTGTAGTTTTGAACCTGCTCACCAACATTGGCCTCGCGCAACGCGTTCAGCCGGCCGGTGAGCTCGAATATCTGTTTCTCCAGATTGGCGATATCCTCACTCATGACTATTTATTGATCGCGTGCAGGGCGCGACCATCCACCGACAAGGCCGCCTCGTGCATGGCCTCCGACAGGGTCGGATGCCCGTGCACCGTGCGCTGCAGATCTTCCGTGCTGGCAGAGAACTCCATGGCTAGCACAGCCTCGGCGATCAGCTCACCGGCCATCGGACCAATCACATGTACGCCCAGAATTTCATCATCATCGGCGCACGAGACGATCTTGACGGTACCGCTGGCCTGCTCCAGTGCTTTCGCACGCCCGTTGGCGGCAAAGCTGAAACTGCCAACCTTGTAGTTAGTCCCTTCGGCCTTGGCTTCCTGCTCGGTTTTGCCCACCCAGGCAATTTCCGGCGCGGTGTAGATAATCGACGGGATAACATCGTAGTTAACTTCAGCCACCTGACCGGCGATCAGATCGGCCACCATCACCCCCTCTTCGGACCCCTTGTGGGCGAGCATCGGCCCGCGCACACAATCACCAATGGCCCACACATTGGGCATGTTGGTACGGCATTCTTCATCGACGCGGATAAAGCCGCGCTCGTCGGTCTCGATGCTCACGCCCTCGCCGAATAAGTTATCCGTGTACGGGCGACGGCCCACGGCCACGATAACTTTATCCACCGTCATCTCATCCGCACCCTTCGGACCTTCAAAGCTCAGCTTGACGCCTGCCTTGCTCACCTTGGAGGCGGTGACCATAGTGCTGAGGCGGATATCCAGTTTCTGCTTCTTGAAACTACGCTGGGCTTCCTTGGCGATTTGCCGGTCTGCCATGAACAGGAAATCGTCCATCGCCTCGAACACAGTGACTTTACTGCCCAGGCGGTTCCATACGCTGCCCAATTCCAGCCCGATCACGCCGCCGCCAATCACCCCTAACCGTTTGGGCACCTCATCAAACTCCAGCGCACCCCAGGAGTCGACAATGCGATCGCCATCAAAGGGGATCGCGCCCAAATTAATTGGCGTGGAACCAGAGGCCAGCACGACCGTTTTGCAGGTGAGTTCCTGCGCATCGCCTTCGTGCGGTGTGTACAGCACTTTGCCCGCGCCAATTAAGGTGCCGACGCCCTTCAGCCCGGTAACCTTGTTCGCTTTGAACAATTGCTCAATCCCACCGGTCAGCTGTTTGACGATGCCGGCCTTGCGCTTCTGCATAGTGCCAAGCTCAAAGCCCACGTTATCCGCGCTGATGCCGTGCTTGGCAAACTCATCGTGCGCGCGATGGTAAAGCTCGGAAGACTCCAGCAACGCTTTGGAGGGTATGCAGCCGGCATTCAGGCATGTGCCGCCAAAGGCCGTGCTGCCGTCATAGTTTTTCCACCCATCGATACATGCCGCACTCAGGCCGTTTTGCGCAGCGCGAATCGCCGCAATATACCCCGCCGGTCCACCACCGATTACGACCACGTCAAAGCTGTTGCTCATTTCTTAAGGTCCTTACTGAAAAACAAAACGGCGCTCGCCATACGGCGCTCGTCCCTGTGTTGATTACGTCACCTTCAGGGCGCGCACTAGCGCTGCTAGATGTGTAACATCAAACGCGCCGGGTCCTCCAGCGCCTGCTTGATGGTAACCAAAAACTGCACCGCTTCCTTGCCATCGATAATGCGATGATCGTAAGACAGTGCTATGTACATCATCGGGCGAATCTTGATCTCGCCATCTACGGCCACCGGGCGATCCTGGATGGTGTGCATGCCTAAAATCGCGCTCTGCGGCGGATTGAGAATGGGCGTGGACAGCAGCGAACCAAAAACACCACCATTAGTAATGGTAAAAGTACCGCCAGTAATATCTTCCAAACCCAGCTTGCCGGCACGTGCGCGGCCAGCGTAGTCGCCGATAGACCGCTCGACGGCAGCAAAGCTCATCGTCTCGGCATTGCGCAACACTGGCACCACCAGCCCCCGATCTGTCGAGACAGCAACCCCAACATCGTAGTATTCATGATAGACAATATCGCTGTCTTCCACGGCCGCGTTTACCGCCGGGAACTTACGCAGTCCCTCAATCGCCGCTTTGACGAAGAACGACATATACCCCAGCCGCACACCATGCTCTTTTTCAAACATGTCACGATATTTGTAGCGCAACGCTTTCACCTGGCTTAGATCCACCTCATTGAACGAGGTAAGAATCGCCGCGGTGTGCTGAGCCTCCACCATGCGCTCGGCGATGCGCGAGCGTAAGCGCGTCATCGGCACGCGCTTCTCATCACGCAACCCAGGCACCAGCATCGCTGGCGAGGCGGTCTCGGGCCGCGCATCAGCGGCTGCCGACGGTGCAGGCGTCGCAGGTTTGTTATCCAGATACTCCAGCACATCGCCCTTGGTCACCCGACCATCACGACCGGAGCCGAGCAATGAGGCAGGATTTATGCCGTGCTCTTCCACCAGGCGGCGTGCCGCCGGGCCCAGTTTCTTGCCACCAGCAGCGGCCACCTGTTCCGCCACAGTAGCAGTGCCGCCCGCCGGCACAGCATGCGCAACTGCGCCTGCGGTTAACAGAGCCAGCACTTCGCCGGCTACCACGGTTGCACCATCAGCGATCTTGATTTCGCTCAGCACACCATCGGCAGGTGCGGGTACCTCCAGCACTACTTTATCGGTTTCAAGGTCAACCAGATTTTCATCCCGTGCGACGGCCTCGCCCGCCCGCTTGTGCCAAGTGACCAGGGTGGCGTCGCTAACCGACTCAGGCAGTTGCGGGACTTTAACCTGAAGAGTCTCGCCTGCGGATTCGCTGTCCTGCGCGACGGGCGCTGCGCCAGCGGTCGCCGCAGGTGCGGCGGCGCTCGGCGCAGGCACACTGGCGCCGGCTTCTGCCTCTTCTAGAATCGCCAACAACTCACCACCGGTGACCGTAGCGCCGTCCGGAATTTTGATCTCGCCCATCACGCCGTTAGCCGGTGCCGGCACTTCCAACACAACTTTGTCGGTCTCCAGGTCAACAAGATTCTCATCTCGCGCCACCGGATCGCCCGGTTTCTTGTGCCAGTTAACCAGTGTCGCATCAGTTACCGACTCTGGTAACTGCGGGACTTTTACCTCGATCATGCCTTTTTCCTTGATTTTGCCGACGACGGTTCGGGTGCCGGGCCCAATGCATCCGCCACAAGCTGGCGCTGTTGCTCTACGTGAATACCGTACAAACCCACAGCCGGGGACGCCGATGGCGCCCGGCCTGCATAGTGCAAGTTATGCTTGTTCACCAGCGGGCGCTGCAGACGGTGACGAATCTGGTACCAGGCGCCCTGGTTGCGGGGCTCTTCCTGCGTCCACACAATGTCGCGCGCAGAGGAGTACTTCTTGATGATAGCGGCATACGTTGCCCCCGGGAACGGGTACAGTTGCTCAACCCGTACGATCGCCACGTCTTTTCGGCCCTCATCGCGGCGCGCCTGCAGCAAGTCGTAGTAGACCTTGCCACTGCAAAATACCACTCGTTTAACGCCACGCACGGGAAGCTTATCCACCTCATCAATAATCGAGCGGAAGCGACCGCTGTGCAGTTCCTCGATAGGGGTCGCCGACTGCGCATGTCGCAGCAGGCTCTTCGGTGTCATCACCACCAGCGGCTTGCGGAAGCGTTGCAACATCTGGCGCCGTAGCATATGGAACATCTGCCCGGCGGTCGATGGCACACACACTTGGATATTGGCCTCCGCGCAAAGCTGCAGATAGCGCTCCAGCCGCGCCGAGGAATGCTCCGGCCCCTGCCCTTCATACCCGTGCGGCTGGAACATCACCAGCCCGCAGAACCTGTTCCACTTGGTCTCGCCAGAGCTGATGAACTGATCAATCACCACCTGGGCACCGTTAGCGAAATCGCCAAACTGCGCTTCCCAGATCACCAGGCACTCGGGCTCGGTAGTGGCGTAGCCGTATTCAAAGCCCAGCACCGCTTCTTCGGAGAGTAGCGAGTCCCACACGTTAAATGTGCCCTGATCACCGCTCAGGTGCTGCAGCGGCGCATAGGTTTCGTTGTCTGTCTGGCTATGAATGACTGCGTGGCGGTGGAAGAACGTGCCACGGCCCGCATCCTGGCCATCCAGGCGAACGTTGTAGCCACGATCCAGCAGGCTGGCGTAAGCCATGGTCTCGGCAAAACCCCAGTCCATGTCCAGTTCGCCGGCGGCCATTTTTTTTCGATCATCGTATATTCGTTGCACCCGGGCGTGCGGTTTCACCCGATCAGGCACATGGACAATTTTTTCGGCCAACTCCGCCACCTGCTCGCGCTCGAGGCCTGTATGTACCTCGCGCTGCATCGTGTCCACCGCCTCCTGGCGCGGCTCGACAAAGTACGGGGTCCAGTCGGCGGTGTGCTCGTTGCCGACCATACTGCGTGGCTTCATCAGATTAATGCGCCCCTCATCCAGGCCCTGGCGATAACCATCCACCAGCTCGCGCACCTGCTCCTCGCTCACCAGCTGCTGCGCGACCAGTTTTTCGGCATACGCGCGACGCACCGGCATCAGCTCGCGAATCTGACGGTACATCACCGGTTGGGTGGCGGCCGGCTCGTCCGCCTCGTTGTGACCGTGTCGGCGATAGCACACCAAATCGATCACCACGTCTTTACGGAACCGCATGCGATACTCAAGCGCCACTCGCGTGACCAACAGCACCGACTCCGGGTCGTCGCCGTTCACATGAAAGACCGGCGCCTCCAGCATCTTGGCGACGTCGCTGCTGTACGGCGTAGAGCGAGTATCGCGGGGATCACTAGTAGTGAAGCCAATCTGGTTGTTGCAGATAATGTGTACTGCGCCGCCCACAGAAAAACCGCGTGCGCGCGACATCTGTAGTGTTTCCATGACCACGCCCTGGCCGCAGAAGGCAGCATCCCCATGCACCAGCACCGGCATCACCTGTGCACCGTTGGCATCGCCGCGTCGGTCCTGGCGTGCGCGGACAGAGCCCACGACTACCGGGTTGACGATTTCCAGGTGCGAGGGATTAAACGCCAACGCCAGATGCACGCTGCCGCCGGGGGTTTCCACGTCGGTGGAAAAGCCCATGTGATATTTCACATCACCGGAGCCGTAGTCGCGATCGACTTTGCCCTCGAACTCAGAAAACAACTCCGATGGCGACTTGCCCAGCACGTTCACCAGAACATTGATGCGCCCGCGATGCGCCATACCAACCACAATTTCTTTGACGCCGACCGCCCCGGCGCCGTTCACCAGGTCGTCCAGCATCGGAATCAGCGACTCACCACCTTCCAACGAAAAGCGCTTTTGCCCAACATAGCGGGTGTGCAGGTATCGCTCGATCCCCTCGGCCGCGGTGAGCTGGGTGAGCATATGGCGTTTTTCATCGTCGCTAAGGCTGGCCTCGACGGTGGCCACCTCCAGATGTTGGCGCAACCACAAGCGCTCGACGGAATCAGAAAGATGGGCGAACTCCACCCCAATCCGGCGGGTGTACACCTTCTGCAGCACGCGGATGATTTCCCGCAACTTCAGTCGCTCGGTACCCGCCAAGTTCTCGGTGTAGAACTCGCGGTCCATGTCAGACTCCGTGAGCCCGTGAGAAACCGGCTCCAATTCCACGACATCGACCCCGGGCGCCAACGCCAGCGGATTGGTGTTGGCCAGTTTGTGTCCGTGCAATCGGTACGCCCAAATCAGCCGTAACACGGCCGATTGTTTTTCCAGCGTGAGCGGATCAGCGCCGGAGCTACTGACCACCGTGCTGTCCTTGCCAGCACGGGCACGGGCGGCAACGCCCGCCAACACCGGGCCTCGGGCCACTTCAGCTTCGCGGTGATCTTTGATCTGGTCAAAGTACGCCCGCCAACTGGGGTCGACGGTGTTCGGATCGTGAAGATATTGCTCGTAAAAACCTTCTACGATGGGGGCATTGGCGCCAAACAACGGGCTCCAGTGGTAACGCTGCTCAAGAGTATCGGTCATGGGTCTTTTGAATCTGTTGGACACTGGGACGGGAAAGACATAACGCGTATAGCTGCGCTGCGCGACGAACACCTTGGGCCTCGCCTGCCCGCTCAACCATCACACGCCACGGGCACCATCGCTTGGTGGGGACGCAATTTACCGTAAGCTGCCGAATCCAGGCAATTCTAGCCCATGCGAAAGGTGGAAGGAACGTCACGATAAGTAAAATCTAGCCAAGCCATGGTTGACGGGCCGTGTGCCCAGTCTCAATTCCCGCATCAGGTGGCTTGGCGAAACGCCCGACAGGAGGCAGCTACCCGCCGCCATTACCCCGAATCAGTAGGTGGGCCAAGCGCCTGCAACAGCTTGCCCGGCATTGATGAGCCCACCAGACGAGCGCCGCGGGCGGCCAGCGCTAGCGCCTGCTCCTCGTCCTCAACGGGGGCCACCAGCCATTCCCAGGGACCGTCGCACAACACTTCCTGCGGGCCGAGGTCGCGTGCATCCAAGAGCAGATACTCCGGGGCGAGGGCGCGAGCGCGCTCGGCCCGCTCGGCGAGCCACGACGTTGTCTGCGCGGGTTGTTCTGCGCGCCGCTCGGCGGCCCGCTGAGCATCATCGGGCAACGGGTTGATGGCCCAGCCTATCGGTACCGGGCCAAGCGTACGTGCCCGCGCCAGCGCCTGCGCATCGGAGCAGACGATCACACATTGCGCCAACTGCGGACGCAGCACTTCCAATACCGGTTTGAGAGCGGCCCCCGTCCTCGACCCCGCCTGCGCCCGGGCATCCAGACTGACCAGCAGGATGACCCCGGGCCAGTCCTGCAGCTGAGCCAGCAACGCTTGCAGCGGGCCGGGGTACGCCGCGTCTTTGCGTAACAGACACGGCTCACCGGCCTCATTCAGGTGCACGCAGCAGTGCAGGTGATACACGCCGGCCTCCACCGCCGCGGCTACTCGGGCACTCAAGCTGGCGGGCGATTCGTTCTCAGTGCCTAGGTAGGCGACGACCGCTGGCACCACGGTGTCGCTGTCGACCGGCGCATTGTCGGCGGATTGCCCGGGACCGGTGTCGGTCTGCGCGCCGCCATGACGCGATCCGCCGCCGCTGGGGTTACCCGTGCCTTTCACCTCGATCGCTTTTCCGAAGGTCTGCGCCGCACTGCGCCCGGTCGCCTTGCCCCATAACCAGGCCCCCACCCAACCGAACACCACGGCGCCAAACAAACCGGGGGAGCGACCCTCGCCGCTGCCCAGCGCCGCCAGCACGGTGTACAGCGCGAGCATGAAAAACACTGCCGCCGCGAGCCGATAGATCATGGCTATGGTGCCGTGTACTTCTCCACCACCTGGTCGATACGACCGAAGATGGAACGCCCCCGTCGGTCCAGCATCTGCATCTGCACCCGATCACCAAAACGCAGGAACGGCGTTTTGGCTGTGCCGGTATTTATGGTCTCAATCATGCGGATTTCCGCGATGCAGGAGTATCCCACGCCGCCCTCACTCACCGGCTTGCCCGGCTGGCCATCCAGTTTGTTCGAGATAGTGCCGGAGCCGATGATGGCGCCGGCGCCCAGCGGGCGCGTACGTGCGGCGTGCGCAACGATGGTGGGAAAATCGAAGGTCATATCGGTGCCTGCGTCCGCCCGCCCGAACGGCGTGCCATTCAGATCCACCTCCAGTGGCAAGTTGACCATCCCCTCGACCCAGGCATCGCCCAGTTCATCCGGGGTGACCGCCACAGGTGAGAAGGCGCTGGACGGCTTGGATTGGAAAAACCCAAAGCCCTTGGCCAGCTCACCTGGGATAAGTCCACGCAGCGACACGTCGTTCACCAGCATCATCAGCTTAATATGCTGCGCGGCCAGCGCGGGGCTGGCGCCCATTGGGGTATCGTCGGTAATCACCGCGACCTCCCCTTCCATATCAATGCCCCAGCTTTCATCGGCCATTTTTATCGGCTCGTACGGCCCCAGGAACGTGTCGGAACCGCCCTGATACATCAACGGATCGGTCCAGAACGTCTCGGGCATCTCGGCGCCGCGTGCTTTGCGCACTAGCTCTACATGGTTCACGTAGGCCGAGCCGTCGGCCCACTGATAGGCACGCGGCAAAGGCGAGGCGCAAGCCGACTCATCAAACGTCTCGCCCGCCACACTGCCGCCGTTCAGCTGATCGGACAGGTCGCTCAGTGCGGGGGCCATGTTGGCCCAGTCGTCCAACGCGGCCTGCAGTGTAGGCGCGATGGCGCCCGCGTCAGTCATGCGGGCCAAATCGCGCGACACGACAACCAAACGGCCATCGCGACCTCCCTTGAGGGACGCAAGTTTCATCAGTTTTTCTCCAGTGTGTGCTACTTAGCAGCCGGCATGCAGAAGGCGTTGAGTTTATTGCCATCCAGGTCGCGGAAATAGGCAGCATAAAAGCCCGAACCACGCGGCCCTGGCTTACCTTCGTCGGTGCCGCCCAGCTCGATGGCTTTGGCGTAAAAGGCATCCACCTGATCGGGGTTTTTCATACTCAGCGCCACCATCGCGCCGTTGCCCACGCTGGCCGGGTTGCCGTCATGGGGTTTAATCACCGACAGGCCGGGCGTATCCGGGCTTACCGCCCAGGCAATAAAGTCGTCGCTCTCCATAAACCGACCCGCACCAAGCTCCCCCAGCAGCGCGTCGTAGAACCCGGCAGCGCGTGCGATATCGGCCGTCCCCAGCGTCACATATCCAATCATTATCTCACTCCTGTTGAAATTTTTGGGCGCCGCGTACCTGCCCCGCCCAAGTGAACTCTCAGACCGGCTACAACTCGCGTAGTGCGGTGGTAATCGGCAGACGCGCCGCGCGCAGCGCCGGCATCAGACCGCCAATGGTCCCGAGCATCAGCGCCAGAACCAAGCCACGCACCAGTAGCGCCGGGGTGACGGCGAAATCAAATGCCATCTGGCTGAACGAAGCGTTGTTCAGCGTTGAGACCGTGTACCCGTCAAAGAAGGCCCAGGCGATAAACCCACCCAACAGCCCGCCGAGCAGCGCCAGAATCAGCGACTCGACCAGCACCGAGACCACCACGGGAAACCCGCCAAAGCCCAGTGCGCGCAGCGTCGCAATCTCCTGCCCTCGGGTGGAGACCGCGCTGTACATGCTGTTAAGCGCGCCAAAGACGGCACCGATAGCCATCACCACTGCCACCGCGAACCCGAAACGGCGGATAATGCGGGTAGTCGCACCGGTCTGTTTGGCGAAGAACTCCGATTCACGCTCGACCAGCACGGTCACCCTTGGATCGTCGGCGAGGCTGGCGGCGAACCCATCCAGTGCCAGTGCGTCCTGCAACTGCACACGCACGGATTGATAGCTGTTGCCGCGGCGAAATGCCGCTTGGGCGACCGGCGCGTCCACCCACGCTTCAGACTCGTACATATCGCCTTTGGTGGCGAACACACCCACCACGCTCCACTCGGAACCGCGGGCGGCCAGCGTATCACCCACTTTCAGATTCTTGAACTGGTTGGAGGCGCTTCGCCCTACCACCATTTCGGCCTTGCCGGTCTCCAGCATTCGTCCTTCAACAATCCGGAAGTCATCGCGAATGACCGCCGCCATCTGGCTCACACCGCGTACCTGCAAGTTCGCCAGCGTGTCGGTCGCACGCTTCGGCACATCTGATACCACCACCACCTCGGCACTCACCAGCGGTCGGCCGTTATCGTCGCGGGTCACCCCGGGTGCATCAGCAATAATATTGACCGCCTCCTGACTCAACCCGCTGGACAGCTCGGCGGTCGCCCCTTCGCGCAGTACAATTGCGCGGTCGTCGCGGCCGGAACTGGTCAGCGTCTTGTCGAAGCCCTCGGCCAGCGCCAGCAGGGTGGTCAACACAGCCACGACGCCCGCCACGCCGACGATAATGACAATCGACGAGCCCAATCTTGAGGGGATGGCGCGCAGATTCATCCAGGTAATGGCCAGTATCTGCGTCATCTCAATGCCCCCGTAGCGCTTCGACAATGTTCAGTCGCATCGCGCTCATTGCTGGGAACAGGCCCACCGCCAGCCCGAGCAACACGATGATCCCCAGCCCCTGTGCAAGTGCCTGTGGCGTAAGTGCCATGCCAGGCACGAACCCACTCATGGCCGAGGCGATGCCCGGCATCACCAAAAACGCCAGCGCCAGGCCGATACCTCCGCCGAGCAGCGCCAGACACAGCGACTCGACCAGCACCAGGCCAAGTACCCGCCCGTCCGTGAAACCCAGCGTTTTTAGAATCGCCAGCTCTGGCACACGCTCGCGCACCGCCTGACTCATGGTATTGCCTGTCACCAGAAGGATGGTAAAGAACACGGCGCCGAGAATCCCACTGACGATCAGCCCGATGTTGCCGATCTGCTTGGCAAACGAGAGTCTAAACTCGTTCTCGCTACCACTCTTGGTTTCGTTCTGAGAGTTCTCAAACATCTTGTCGATGCGGGCCGAGGTAGCACCGGTCTGAGTCGGGTCTTTCATCGTGGTGATCAACCACCCGACCAAGCCCTGGCCACCACGCCGGTTTTCGTCGAAATATGCATAGTTGATCAGCATTGCCTCACCATTGGTGCTGCCGGCCGGCCACTGGTAAGTGCCCACCAGATCGAACCACCACGTGTCACCCTCTTTGGGCATCCAGATGTCCGCAATAACCGGAATCCGATCGCCTACCGACCAACCGTATTTCTCCGCCAGCGAGTCGTTCACAATCACGCCCGTGCGCGAGGTCTCGAACGCCCGGCGTGCCTCGTCCGTAATAATCATCTCATCGTACGCCGACAGATAACCCACCGGATCCACCGGGAACTTGGCGAAAAAATTGCGTGCTTCCTGATAAGTGCCGCCGAACCAGGTAGAGTGCGTGACGGCCTCGACATTGCTATCGGTGAGGATGTCGTTCACGTAGCTCACCGGCAACATGTCGATAATTGAATAGCGTCCATTGGTGACCAGCCGGTCAGCCGCGTCCAACGACACACCCGCGCTGAAGGCGTGATTCACCGCCTGAAGAATGCCGTACAGTAAAAACGCGATCAGCAGTGAGCCCATGGTCAAAAAGGCGCGGGTTTTCTTACGGAAGATAGCGGCTCTTATGAGGCCCAGATACTTCATGCGGCAACCTCCGTGCTGAGTTGTCCTTTGTCCAGCCGCAGCACGTGATTCGCGTGATCTGCCGCTTTCTGATCATGGGTCACCATAATAATAGTCTTGCCGTGCTCTTTGTTCAGCACCTGCAGCAGGCCCAGAATTTCATCGGCGCTGGCACGATCAAGATCGCCGGTGGGCTCATCGCAGATCATTAACGTGGGGTCGGTGACCAGCGCGCGGGCGATAGCGACGCGCTGCTGCTGACCGCCCGACAACTCCGAGGGGCGATGGCTGGCGCGATCGGACAGGTCCACAATCGCAAGCGCCGTCTGCGCTCGTTGCGCGCGCTCCTTGCCCGACATTTTTTTAAGTAGCAGGGGCAGCTCGACATTCTTCTGCGCACTGAGTACCGGCAGCAGATTGTAGAACTGGAATACAAAACCTACGTGCTCTCCGCGCCAGCGGGCCAGTGCACTGCTACTCATCTGGTCGATACGCTGGCCATCCACTTGGATGGACCCAGCAGTGGGCGAGTCCAGGCCCCCGATCAGATTCAGCAACGTACTCTTGCCCGAGCCGGAGGGCCCCATCAGCGCAAGAAAATCCCCTCGCGGGATCTGCAGGTCCAGCCCTTCCAGCACACCCACTTCCTGTTTCCCGCGCCGGTAACGCTTGGCGACCCCATCCAGCGCTACAAGTATCTGCTGCTCACCCATCGGTATGCTCCGTTTTCTCGTTAAAACTTCTTTACTCGCTCATTTACTGGCTCACCACGATACTGGCCCCGGCCTTTAGCCGCGCCACCATCTCGGGCCCTGGATTAGCCACCACCTGCTCACCTGCACTCAACCCCTCGATAATCCGTCGACGCTGGCCGTTGATCTGCCCCACTTGCACGCTGCGTGCCTGCGCGACGTCGCCCGCGACCACGTACACCACGGCCTCGTTGCCCTGCTGCCAGATCGCCGCGCTCGGCAAATACAGGCCCGGCTCGATATCCGGCTGCGCCGCCACAGGTGCCGCGGACTCATCGTCCAGAAACGCCACTTTCACGCCCATGTCGGGTAATACCCGCCCGTCGCGTTCCAGAAACCCGATGCGCACACGCACCGTTGCGCGATTGCGATCCGCGGCCGGGATAATCGTGATGACCTCGGCGGGGATACGCCAGTCGGGGTAGGAATTCAAAGTCGCCTTCACGCGTTGCTTAGGACTTACCCGGTTGATGTAAGACTCATTTACATCCACCTCAACTTCCAGCGAGTCCATGTCCACAATCGTGCAGATGCCGGTGCGGGTAAAGCCACCGCCGGCGGAAACCGGCGAGATCATCTCACCTGGCTGCGCCGCTTTGTCGATGACAATGCCGGCAAACGGCGCCCGTATCTCGGTGTCATCGAGCCGTTGTGCCTGCACCGCCCGCGACCGTTCGGCCACCTTCACTGCCTGCTCCAACCGCGCAAGCCGGGCCACCGCTGTGTCCAGCTCGGCCTGCGACGCGTCGCGATCTTGATCGCTGGCTAGCTGACGCTTTTGCAAATCCTCCACCCGCTTTAGGTTGCGCCTGGCTTCATCGCGCAGCACCCGTACTTCGGTGAGGTTGGCACGTGTTTCCAGCAACTGCGCCTGCGCCAGATCCAGCGCGGCGCGGGCACTGGCATCGTCCAGGCGAGCCAGCAGTTGCCCTTCGGCAACAGGCATGCCCTCTTCAATCAGCACCTCAACCACTTTGCCGGTAATTTTGGACGATACAGTGGCCTGGCGGCGGGCGGTGACATAGCCGGTGGCATCCAACACACTCTCGCCAGGGGATTTGATCCGCCCACCGAGTTGCTCAACGCTCACCACACGCACTGGCACCGGTGCCTCGGCGCGAGTAAACCACCAGCCAGCGGCTGCGCCAAGTACCGCGCCCAGCAGCAGCAGGGCCAGCGCACCGCCCCAGCCAAACCCGCCGGCGGAAGACGGTGCAACGCTGCGATCAATGCTCAACGCGCTCAGCAGTTCTTTTTTATCCTGACTCGCCCAAACTCCCTACCCTGCCCCCGGTGCCTGTCATCGGCCAGCCGTCGGCGACCTTGGGGGTGTCAGTCAGCGATGATAAGGCAGAAGCCGACGCAACTACACCTGTATCGCCGCGCACAGGCAGGCATAATGCGGCGCATCGTTATCAGGAGTGCGCCTTGCTGGATCTTCCGCCTCTCGCCCGCCCCCACCGCGCGGCATGAAAGTCCGCCTCGCACGCGCAAACCTACTGCTGTGCTCAGCCGCACTGATCATTCTGATGACAGCGCTGCAACTGCTGCCAGAAAGCACCCATATCGCGTTGCGATACTCCCAGCCCGAGCTGGCGGGCGGCGAGTTCTGGCGCCTGCTCAGCGCCAACTTCATCCATCTGGGCTGGGTACACTTGGCGATGAACGCGGCCGCACTGGCGTTGATGGCGATGATTTTCCAAGGCCACGTTAAACC
>CBDUQI010000095.1:0-20663 GCA_965369325.1 uncultured Gammaproteobacteria bacterium | reverse complement strand
GCGTGGCCCCGGGCGCGGCCATCTACGATGTGCGCGTACTCAGCAACAACGGCAGTGGGCAGGTATCCGATGTGATCGCGGGCCTCGATTGGGTCTTGCACAATGCGCAGGATCGCAATATCCGCGTGATCAACATGTCATTGGGCAAATCGGTGGATGTCGCTTCGGCTGAGGATCCGCTGGTGTTGGCAGTAGAGGCGGTGTGGGACGCGGGCATTGTCGTCGTCGCCTCAGCTGGCAATCACGGGCATCACGGCAACTTCTTTATCACCAGCCCCGGCAACTCACCCAAGATCATCACTGTGGGGTCGATTACAGACCGCGGCACCGGCGTGGACTTCTCGGATGACTATGTGTCTTCGTTCTCATCCCGGGGACCGTCGATGCACGATCACACGATGAAGCCGGATCTGCTGGCCCCGGGTAACCGCATTGTGGCCGCTGTCTCTCGAGGCGCGAACTTTAAGTCCACATACGCGGACCGTATTCCCAGTTGCGGCGGTGCTTGCGATGGCAAGTACCTGGAGCTGTCCGGCACCAGCATGGCGGCGGGCGTGATGTCCGGCGCGGCCGCATTGATGCTCTCCAAAGACCCCACGCTGAACCCGGCGACAGTTAAGGCGCGCGCGATGCGCTCGGCACGCAAGATCAGCGCAGACCCCACCGATGCCGGGGCAGGCGTGCTGGATGTTGCCGCCGCGTTGAAGCAGACCGGTACTGTCACCTCCGCGCCGTCGCCGCGAATGGTGCGCGCGGAAGGCGAGGATGTGTTTCTGATTGAGAACACCGCGGTCACCTGGGGACCGCAATGGCCGGCGCATGAAATCTGGACCAGCGCAGCGGCATGGAGCGATGACTACAGCGCAGGTGCGGCCAACCATTACGTGTCCGCCAACGGCTATTTGTGGAGTGACAGCTACCTTTGGTCCGACAGTTACTTGTGGAGTGATGGGTACTTGTGGTCCGACAGTTATCTGTGGAGCGATAGCTACTTGTGGAGTGACAGTTATCTATGGAGCGACAGTTGCACTGATGAGCAGGGCGCCGCGTGTGCCGATTCGTTCGAGGGTGACCAGGACTGATCGCCCAGTCGCGATTGCCAGGCGGATCGCGCAGGTCCGCGTGGCGCAGCCGGTTAGGTGAACGGGCGCGCCCCACAGGGGGCGCACTCCGTTCGCGGCGGTGAACCGTGCCCTCGCTTAGGGCCTGAGCTTAGCCCTGCGCCGCCAGCCACTCATCGTCAGAGCCTTCTTCCACATCCGCCATCAGCGGTGTGCTGAGGTAGCGCTCGCCGGTGTCCGGCAGCATGGCGAGGATGACGCTGCCGGGCTCTGCCTTGTCAGCGACTTTGAGTGCGGCGGCAACAGTGCCACCTGAGGAGATGCCGACGAAGATGCCTTCGTTGGCCGCCAGTGCGCGTGAGGTGGCAATCGCCTCCTCGTCGGTTACCGGGATGTTTTCATCGTAGATATCCTGGTTGAGTACGCCCGGAATGAAATCGGGCGTCCAGCCCTGGATCTTATGAGGCTGCCATTCCTGGCCCGCCAGCATTGCGGCGTTGGTCGGTTCGGTGGCAATAATCCGGGTATCCGGCCGAGCCAGTTTGATTACCTCACCGGCGCCGGTCATGGTGCCACCGGTGCCCCAGCCGCTTACCCAGTAATCCAGCCGTTCACCGGCGAAATCCTGCAGGATCTCCGGCCCGGTGGTGTTGCGGTGGTAGGCTGGGTTGGCCGGGTTCTCAAACTGGTTGGCCAAAAACCAGCCGTGTTTCTCAGCCAGTTCAGCGGCCTTGCGGACCATGCCGCTGCCGCGCTCCGCCGCGGGAGTCAGAATGACTTTCGCGCCCAGCGCCCGCATCAGTTTGCGACGCTCGACCGAGAAACTCTCGGCCATCGTCGCAACAAATTTGTAGCCGCGGGCCGCACACACCATGGCCAGCGCGATACCCGTATTGCCTGAGGTAGCCTCGATGACGGTTTGCCCCGGGCTAAGTGCGCCGCGGTCTTCGGCATCTTTGATAATCGCCCAGGCCAACCGGTCTTTGACCGAAGCGGCGGGATTAAAACTCTCAACCTTGACGTACATCGTCACATGCGCGGGCGCTGTGCGATGCAGTTTTACGACGGGCGTGCCGCCGATCGTGTCGATAATGCTGTCGTAGATCATTTTGAAGGCCCCAAATAGTACTCGGATCAAGCGCTCGCACGCCCCAATTCTGGTGTCCGCCTGATCGAGCGGCAGTTACCGTCTGCTGGCTAAGGTGCGAGAACCGTTACGCGAAAGCATAGGTGCTTGGGCAGGGCAGGTAAAAGATTTTTTTGTTCGCGCGATATGCCGCATGCGCGCGGGCCCAGGATCAGTCGGCCAAGTACTCGTAGACAGCCCCCGGCTCATCCCCGTAGCGCGGGTTGATATCACCGCTGCGCATGATGCCCAGGCTGTGCATCCCAATTTTCTCCATCACTCGAAGTGATGCAAGGTTGTCGGGATGCGCGACGGCTAGCAGTCGGCGCAACTGCAGATGCTCCACCGCGTAGTTGAGGCTGGCCTGAGCGCCTTCGCTTGCCAGCCCGTGCCCCCAGCGTTCGCGCGCGATCCACCAGCCCAACTCGCCAACACCGGGGCGTAGGTATTGCACGCCCGAGACACCGATGATTTGCCCGGTAGCGCGATCTACCGCCGCGCCAAAGCAGGTGCCAGGCCCGGTCAAGCCGGTGGCCTGACGTTGCAGGAAGTCCTCAATCCGCGCCTCGTCCCAAGGTTGCCCATCGCTGATGTAGCGCATCATTTGAGGGTCGGTGACAAACCGGGTGATCGCCGGGCGGTCGTCCTCGGTCCAGGGGCGTATCAGCAAGCGCTCGCTTTCGATCAAAAAATCCATAATCAGGCTCAGGGTTAAATCGCGCAGCTTACGCCGGTGCCTTTCAGGCCGCAGTAGCCGTTGGGATTTTTCGCCAGATACTGCTGGTGATAATCCTCGGCGTAGTACAGCATCGGGGCTGGCAGCACCTGTGTGGTGATCTTGCCCAGACCCGACCCGATTAGGCTGGATTCGTAGGCCTCCAGCGAGCTTTGCGCCTGCTCGGCCTGCCCCAGCGTGGTGGTGTAGATGGCCGAGCGGTACTGGGTGCCCACATCATTGCCCTGACGCATGCCCTGGGTGGGATCGTGCGCTTCCCAGAAGGTCTTGAGCAGCTGCTCGTAGCCGATCTTGTGAGGATCGAAGACCACCAGTACGATCTCCGTGTGCCCGGTGCCACCCGTACAAACCTCTTCATAGGTTGGGTTAGGCGTGTAGCCTCCGGCGTAGCCGACGGCGGTGGAGTACACGCCGGGCAGTTGCCAGAACAGCCGCTCGGCGCCCCAGAAACAGCCTAGGGCGAACACGGCGGTTTGCAGCGGCTCGGGAAATGGGCCCTGCATCGGATTGCCGTTGACGAAGTGCACGTTGTTCAGTGGCAGCGGTTGATCCCGCCCGGCCAGCGCCGCGGCCGGCTCCGGCAAGGTTGTCTTTGCGAATAATCCCATGATGTCTTTCTCCAGGCCCAAGCAGGGGGCTGGCCCCCGCGACTGATTTGATGGTGCCTAATATGGGCGCGCTGCGCGACGGTTTCAATGCCCGCTATACTCGCCGTTGCAGGATGGGGCGGCCGTCAGTGCCTGAGGCACCCGCGGCCGCGCGCGATACCGCCCCATCAACAACCAACCCGGCGGTCTTGGGTAAGGCTGGCATGGGCAAGCTCACCGTGAACTGACAGGACTAACGCTTATGGCGATGCCACCGCTGCCGTTGCCTCCCGGCGCGCCCACCGATGCCTGCCCGCGCTGCGGCCTACATCGACCAGCGCGTGCGCAGGCATGCCCGCACTGCGCGGAGTTAAGCGATATGGAGCTTTTGCGATTGCGCGAGCGCTTGCATGAGGAGCAGCGCAGCAGCGCTAATCTGGGCAAGCTGTTCCTGTTTGTCGCCGCACTGATACTCACCGGCATGTTTTTGCTGCGCGGCTGAGGTGCACGCGCACCGCGTGCACCGCCGCCGGGGCGGGATCAGGGCGCTGGTGTCTCGAAGGTCGCCTCGTAGTCAGCTCGCGCCGCACTCACCACGTCCCATGCGCGCTCATGCCCGTAGGGTTGCTTGATCACCACGCCGTTTTCCTCACCCGGAATCCATTTGTAGGTTTGAAAATAGTGGATAAGCCGCTCCACCAGGATAGGCGGCAGCTCCGCGATATCCCGCGCGAGGCCGTAAACATTGTCGTTGGTCAGCACGGCGACAATCTTATCGTCCACTTCGTCGTGGTCGATCATGGTGAGGCCGCCCACCACACGCACGTCCATAATGATGTTGGCCCGCGTAATCGGGCGCTCTGATAGCACGCAGATGTCCAGCGGATCGTCATCGCCCGGCAGGTCTTCACCAGACAGCTTTGCTACCCGTGTAGCGCACAGAGTGCGCGGAATAAATCCATATAACGCGGGCGGGTTGGAGGCATTGCGCTGCGGGCGGTCCACCCGGATATACCCGGTGCGCTTGTCGGTCTCATACTTCACCCGGTCGGCCGGCGTCATTTCGATGTAGGCGGTGACGATTTCCGGTGCGCGCTCACCCGGGTCCAGTCCATGCCAGGGGTGCGGGCGCCAGGCGAGATAGTCGTGCGTCATAGCCGTTTCTCATTAAGTGGGTTGGAGGGGAAGCGCCAGTGTATTGCACATGGCGCGGTAATCCGTGACCTGCGTCTCCATGCGGAGCACGCTGCCGGGCGAGAACATTGGCTCCCATGCCACGGCAGGCACCGCCGCAGTGTACCGGAGCGAAGCCGTCATCTTCTATTTTCTTAAGCGTTGCTAAGGGGTTTCCTTAAGCGTAGCTCGGTATCGACCCAAGGTTCTTGATGCAAGGTATCACTTTTGCTCAAGTCCGGATTTGGCCAACCGATAACAAGGTACCAGCAGTCGAAACGATTTAGTAGTGAGGGTGATATGACTCCAGCCGGAGTAGGGTTCTCGACCAACGAAGATGCCCGGATAGCGGCTCTCCACGCGCTTTGCATATTGGACACCGGATCAGAAGGCGTCTTTGATGACATCGCGCGCGCGGCCGCTAAGGCCTACTCCGCGAGTATGGCCCTGGTTTGTTTTGTGGACAGTGACCGGCTTTGGTTTAAGGCGGTGGTGGGCACCAAACTGCCGGAATCGCCGCGCGACTGGAGCTTTTGCAGCGCGGCCGTCGTGCAGCGCGAGCCGTTGATTGTGCCCGATGCGCTGGATGATCCGCGCTTTGCGCAAAACCCGTTAGTGATGGGCGAGTCCGGCGCACGCTATTACGCCGGCGTACCGCTGCTGGATCGCAATGGCCACGCGGTGGGCACGCTGTGCGTACTGGATCGCAGCCCTCGGGCCTACGAGACGGATATCAGCGCATTGCAGCTGCTGGCGGCCAGGACGATGTCGCTGCTGATGATGGGCCAGGCAGCGGCGGCCAGCGACGCCGCCTGAGCGGGCGATTCATTTGTTAGGTGCCGGGAAAGCGGTAGTCGGCATAGGTTTTGCGCAGGGTCAGCTTGCTGATCTTGCCCGTGGCCGTGTGCGGGATCTCGTCGGTGAACACCACATCGTCCGGCATCCAGAATTTGGCAATCTTGCCTTCCAGGAATTGCAGAATGTCTTCTTTACTTGGATTCTGATCAGGTGCTCGCACGACAATCATAAGTGGGCGCTCCGACCATTTGGGGTGCTCGATGCCGATCACCGCCGCCTCGGCGACGCCCGGATGATTCACTGCGCAATTCTCTAGATCGATTGAGCTGATCCACTCGCCACCGGACTTGATCACATCTTTGGTGCGATCGGTAATCTGCATATACCCTTCCGGATCGATAAACGCCACATCGCCCGTATCAAACCAGCCGTCTTCATCGTGCGCATCGCTCGATTCCATCCGAAAATAGCCGCTGGCAATCCAGGGGCCGCGCACCTTCAGCGCGCCAAAGCTCTTGCCATCCCAGGGCAACTCATTGTTGTCGTCATCGACCACCTTCATTTCCACGCCGAATACCGCGCGACCCTGCTTGGAGCGGATGGCTGCCTTGTGCTCTTCATCCAGATCGGCATGCTCGGCTTTAAGACAGTTTACGGTGCCAAGAGGACTCATCTCCGTCATGCCCCAGCCGTGGTGGGTTTCTACCCCGTGCTGCTCGCGGAACTCGTCCATCACGGCGCGCGGGCAGGCCGCCCCACCGACGAGTGTGCGCTTGAGGGTGGAGAAAGTTTTGCCGGCCTGGCGGGTGTAGCCAAGCAGCGCCAGCCACACCGTCGGCACTCCGGCGGCCGCGACCACGCCGTGCGCTTCCATCAACTCGTAGAGCGCCTGACCGTCGCCCATCTTGGGGCCGGGGAATACCAGATTTACCCCCACCATGGGACAGGTATAAGGCGTTGCCCAGGCATTTACATGGAACATCGGGACCACTGGCAGCATGGTCTCCCCGTCGCGCAGATTGATCGAATCCGGCATCGCAGCGGCGTAGGCGTGGATTAGGGTGGAGCGATGGCTGTACAGCACGCCCTTCGGGTTGCCGGTGGTGCCTGAGGTGTAACATAACGTGCAGGCCAGATTCTCATCCATATCGGGCCATTCAAACGTGTCCGGTTGACCGGCGATCAAGGTCTCGTAGCAATGTACATTTGGCAATGAGGTCTGGGGCATGTGCGCCTCGTCGGTGAGGATGACGTAGGTGTGCACGGTGGGCAGATGCTCACGCACCTGCTCCAGCAATGGCACGAACATCGGATCCAGGAACAGTACTTTGTCTTCGGCGTGATTAACGATGTAAGTAAGCTGCTCCGGGAACAGTCGAGGGTTCAGTGTATGCAGCACGTAGCCGCTGCAGGATACCGCGTAGTACAGCTCAAAATGCCGGTAGTCGTTCCAAGCCATGGTGGCAACGCGATCGCTTTGCGACAGCCCCAGCGCCTGCAGTGCATTGGCGAGTTTGGCAGTGCGCTGGAATGCCTCGCCGTAGGTGTATTTGTGGTTGGGGTTGTCGCTGGTGACTGAGGCGATCCAGCGCTGGGAGTGATTCAGTTGGCAGTGGCGCATGATCGAGCGAATGGTCAGCGCCGTGTTCATCATTAGTCCGTTCATCAAAAAGTGCCTCAGCCTGTAAGCGTGGAATCAGCGCCTGATTCTAACAGTCATCTTCGTGGCGCATAGCAGCAAGACAGGCGGCGGCGCCTGCAAGTAAACTGCCGGTCCGGCCCCAGCAAGTAGCGACGCGATGGATGAGCACTCAAAAATTGATCCGTTTGCGCCATCGGCGCAAATGAGCAAAGCGCAACTGCCTGCGTTGGATTTGTCCGCGCTGTTCGAATCAGGCGACGGCCCGCGGCGCCAGGCGGTGCTTGAGCAGATGCGCCAGGCGTGTCGCGCGCCCGGTTTTTTTACCATCTCCGGCACCAGCATCGAGCAATCCTCCACCGATCAAGTGCTCGCACAGATGGGCCAGTTTTTTTCGCTTCCGGACGAGCACTTGATCAAGCGGTCGGTGCACAACGCCTTAAGTGGCGGCGGTACCGGCTGGGGACCAATGTTTGGCGAGCCGGCCTATCAGGAGGCCACCACGGCATGGGTGGAGTCGTTCGATCGCGGGCCGGGGCTGGCGGGGTTTCAGCCCGATGAACGAGCGGCTGCATTCGGTATCTATCCCAACCTGTGGCCGGAGCTGCCGGGCTTTCGTGAGGCGGTGGATACCTGGTACGCGCAGGCTAACCAACTGGTCGAGGTGTTGTTTAGGGCATTTGCTGAGATGCTGGGGCTGGCGCCGGATTATCTGCTTAGCCGAACCGGCCCGCGTGCCCCGCGCACCATGCGTCTGCTGCGTTACCCGGCAAACGATGGCCCGGCGGACCGGCACAATGTGGGCATCGCGGCGCATACCGACTACGAGTGTTTTACCTTGATGTACCAGAGCGCGCCCGGGCTAGAGCTCACCGACGCGGACGGGCGCTGGTGGCAGGCGCCGGCCGGCCCCGGCGAGATGCTGGTGATTCTGGGCGACATGATGGAGTGGCTGACCAACGGGTATCTACGTGCCACCGGCCACCGGGTGCTGAACACGACCTGGCAGCGCGATTCAATCATCCTGTTTGCCGCGCTCAACGGCGATTGCGAGGTGGGGCCGCTGCCGCGTTTTGTCTCTGAGCGTTATCCGGCCAATTACACCCCGGTGCGCCAGAGTGATCGGATCAAAACGCAGCTGGCCAAGGCCTATGGCAACGTGTCCGCTAAGCCATAGCTAAAGCGCGGTGCCGCCGATCTCGCCGGTGCGAATGCGGATGACGTGCTCCAGATTGCACACAAAGATCTTGCCGTCGCCGATTTTGCCAGTCTTCGCGGCTTCCTGAAGCACCTCAAGCGCTTGCTCCAGAATGTCATCATCCAGGGCGACTTCCAGTTTTACTTTGGGCAAAAAATCCACCACGTACTCGGCGCCGCGGTACAATTCTGCATGGCCTTTCTGGCGCCCGAAGCCTTTCACTTCGGTAACGGTCATACCCTGTACGCCAATGTCCGACAGCGCGTTGCGCACGTCGTCCAGTTTGAACGGTTTGATGATAGCTGTGACGAGTTTCATATGGCCCCCTTGAACAGCCGGCGGCGGGCTGTAGGACGTCATGGTTGCCGGCGCTGTCAGCGGATCCGGCCTGGCCGCGAAGCTTGAGTTTAAGCCATCGCGGCCAGCTTGCCGAATCCGCCCGGTTGCGATGCAGTGGTTGCAGGTGCAACCGTTGCGCCCTCGTCAGGTTTGCGTGGGGAGCGGTTAGTGGTTCATGCCGTTTTCGGCATACGAGCGGGCGATTTTGCCGATGGCCACGATGAACGCGGCGGTGCGCAGATCGTTGACACCCTCCGTCTCATCACGCACGCGGCGAATCTCCTGATAAGCGTTGCGCATGGTGTCATCCAGCCCTGAACGAACCAGATCGACCTCCTGCCCGCCGCTCACCAGCGGCTCAACTAACGCCTCCGGCACTTTCTGGCCGGTTGCCTGCTCGACCAGGTCCACCATCGCCTTCCCGCGGGATTCCTCAAGACGGCGGTCCAGCCGCCCAAAGCGGATGTGCGAGACGTTCTTGACCCACTCAAAGTAGCTGACGGTGACACCGCCGGCGTTGGCGTAAAAGTCCGGAATCACCACTTTGCCGCGCTGGTTGAGAATCTGATCTGCGCCGAAGGTGATGGGGCCGTTGGCCGCCTCTACGATCAGCCCGGCCTGGATGCGCGGGGCATTCTCGGCAGTGATAACGCTTTCGATGGCCGCCGGAATCAGAATATCGCAATCGGCCTCCAGCACCTGCAGCCCGTACTCGACGTACTCGGCCTCCGGGTATCCGCGTACCCCGCCGAATTCCTTGATGTACTGCGAGACGGCCTCAACATCCAACCCGGTTGCGCTAAGCAGTGCGCCGTCACGTTCGATGATGCCGGTGATCAGACAATTGTCTTCGTTCTGCAAAAACTTGGCGGCGTGATAGCCTACGTTGCCAAGCCCTTGCATGACGACTCGTTTGCTGTCCAGAGAGCCGTCAAGACCGGCCAGCGCGACATCTTCCGGATGGCGGAAGAATTCCCGAATGGCGTACTGCACGCCACGGCCGGTGGCCTCAGCGCGCCCTGGGATACCGCCCTGGCTGACGGGCTTACCGGTCACGCAGGCGATGGCGTTAATGTCGTGCGGGTTGGCCATGCGGTAGCCATCGGCAATCCAGGCCATCTCTCGCTCGCCGGTACCCATGTCGGGGGCTGGTACATTCAGACTGGGCGAAATGTAGCCTTTCTTGGCCAGCTCGTAGCCGAAACGACGAGTGATTTTCTCAAGCTGCGGCGTGGTGTACTTACGTGGATCGATCAGCAGTCCACCTTTGGAGCCGCCAAATGGGACATCGACCAGCGCGCATTTGTAGGACATAAGCGCCGCCAGTGCCTGTACCTCATCCTCATCCACCTCAGGTGCATAACGGATGCCGCCCTTCACCGGCAGCCGATGTTCGCTGTGAGTGGCGCGCCAACCGGTGAACACCTCGATGTGCCCATCAATGCTAATAGGGAACTGCGTTTTGTACACAGAGTTGCAGACTTTGATCTGCTCAGCCAGCCCGGAGGGCAGGTCCATTACGGCCATAGCACGTTCAACCATGTGGTTAACGCTGTCCAGAAAGGTTAGTTCCTCGGCGGGTTTTACCGCATCGGCTGTTGGGGTTGAGGGGGCGGGCGTGGTAGTGGAACCGGCTTTCGTAGGCGTAGCCTGTTCGACCTGTTTTGCGGTCGACTTCATTCGCAACTCCTTATGCGCAGCGCGCGTTAACGATGCACTTAATATCGGCCGCGAGACAGGGGTTTTGAGCGGGGGAATGGGCGGCAGTCGGCCGGCGCAGGATTACCTGTGTGAACTGCTTCGCAAAACAAATTGATTTCAGCTCAGAACAACCGTTGTCAGAACAATCGATCGAGCAGGTTCAACACCTCTGGCAGGCCTTCGCTGAGTACGTCCCAGTGTTGTTTATCCTCGAGCCTGGTGTCGGCTCGTTTGTGCGGGCCCAGGATCTTCTGAGAGATCTGATTGGCCTCAGCCTCGCGCATGTGCGCGGGATCTGGCACCAGCGCGATGCGTTGCGTGCCGTCGCGTACCTGTGCCAGCAAATGCGCGAGTTCTTCGTGGTCGAACCACACACCGTGGGCGTGACATACGTCCACTATTATTCCGGACCGCGTCGCCGGATTTCGACGCGTCATTAGCCCGGCGCACTCCGGGCACTTTACGTACACCACCCGCTGGCGTTTGCGGGCCGCCTCGGAGCGCGGTTGCGCGGTGGGCCTGAAGCGCTGAGTCGGACGGTTTTGATGCACCTCGATCAGGTGTTCCAGCGCATCGTGTTCTATCCATAATCCTAGGCAGCCGTCGCAGTGATCAATCAGTGTATCGGCCACCAACTGGCAGGTGAGCGGCTGACGGCAGCGCGGGCAGTCGCGCGGTTCGGCGTGTTGCCCGCTAATCGCCCGCGCCGCCTGGGTAAGCATGGTGCCGCATCGCCCACAATGGCGCATGCCCGCCGCCTGCAGCGACATGCATTTGGCGCAGCGCATGTTCGCCAGCGCGTTGCCGCAGTACTGGCAATGGGTCTTGTCCGCTGGCGAGCCGCCACCGCAACTGGCGCAGTTCATCACCTGGGTCGGCCCGTTGCGCTCGGGCACCCGCACCACCTGCCCGCAACGGCATCGCACCTGTGCCGTGCGGTCCTGGGCGGTGAAGTCGTAGCGTAAATGGCAGTTGTTACATTCGACGATCACCGATTTTCCATCCAATAGGCTACCTGGTTAGCCCCGCCTTTGGTGATGCGGGCCCTGTGTCCGCGCCGGCTGCGCCAGTTGACGTGCCCACGCTATTTCCTCAGGGTAGGGTACCTGAGCATCGTGTGTACATGAACCTGTCGATAGATTCGCAGGCGGAGAGACTCTCAATGGCACTGAAACGTCCAGACTGGTCCGCAGGCCGTGTGGTGGTACTTGAACATAGCTCAAGCATATTAAAGGACAATCCGCTTGGTGATCCGCACGAGCGTCTAGTGCACGCTTGGTTGCCACCGCAGTACGACCGCGAGGACCGCCGGCATCGCGGCCGTCGCTTTCCGGTGCTCTACGATCTGGTCGGCTACACCGGCACGGGGCGCTCGCATACGGACTGGCGCAACTTCAGTGAGAATGTGCCGGAGCGATGTGCGCGGCTGGTCAGCGAGCGGCGTATGTCGCCCAGCATTGTTGTGTTCCCCGATTGCTTTACCGCGCTTGGCGGCAACCAGTACGTGAACTCCAGTGCAATCGGCAACTATGCGGAGTATCTAGTGCGCGAGATAGTGCCGTTTGTCGACGCGCAACTGCGCACCCTGGCCGCACGTGAACACCGCGGCGCCTTTGGTAAGTCTTCCGGCGGTTACGGTGCGATGATCCACGGCATGCTGTATCCGCAGGTGTGGGGCGCCATCGGCAATCATTCGGGCGACGCGAATTTTGATTTTGTGTATCGCAGCGACTGGCCCAAGACGCTGAACACGCTGGCGCGTTACTCCCCCGGCAAACGCCGTGGCGGTTCCATCGACGTGCGCCGACTTGAGGCGCAATGCGCTGAGGGTCGCGATGATGGACGGGTGGCGGCCTTCCTGGAGTACGTCTGGCGGGAGCCAAGCCTGAGCAGTGACGATGTACATTGCCTGATGAATATCTGCATGGCAGCCACCTATGATCCCGATCCCGAGGCGCCCAATGGTTTTTTGCTGCCGTTTAATCTGGAGACGGGCGAACTGCTGCGCTCGCGCTGGCGACAGTGGCGCAAACACGACCCAATTAATATGGTCGCCCGCTATGCAGAGAAACTAAAGTCGCTCAAAGGGATCTATATCGACTGTGGCTGGCGCGACCAGTACCACATCCACTACGGCACACGCATATTATCCAAACGATTGGCCGAGCGCGGTGTGCCACACGTGTACGAAGAGTTTGACGGCACCCACTCCGGAGTTGATCATCGTATGGATCGCAGCCTGCCCTTTTTATCGCGGATGTTGCGTGGATGAGGAGTTTCGCGCACAGCGCACGAGGCCGGTATGCACTCATCGCGAGCCTGCATGTTGTGTTGTTCACGGGCTCGTTTGCGGCGCGCGCACAAGCACAGGAGGCCGAGCCGCTCACCGAAAGCGCGCCCGCCACGCAAGCCGTCGTGACGCCGCAGCGCAGCCCCGCGGGCGTCGGGCCGGCGGTGCAGCGTAGTGTCGTGTTCCGCCGACCTCCTAGCGAGAACGCGCCGGTGGCTGATTCTGGTCGCAGCATCTACAGCCTGCCCCCGATGACCGTCGAACGGGACCGATGGAGTTTGCCTGATGACATACGTGAGCAATTGTGGGCGGATCAGCAGCTTGAGATTGAGCGGCTGCAACGCGAGCGAGAGCGTTTACGTCACGATGATGCCGTTGTCTCCATCGAGACTGCCAGCGGCGTGGTGCTCAAGATTCTGCCCGAGTACGATCCGTACGAACCACAGGTTATCGACATGGGCATCGATGAGTCAGAAACTGAGGTGATCACTATTTTCGGCGGAAAGTTCTAGCGTTCTGCCTCAGGCTTGGCCAGAGCCTGCGCCAGCGCGGCTTGCGCGCTGGCTTCCAGCCGACCGCCGCGCTGCGCGATCGACAACGCCTGTAACCCCAGCACCCGATAGATTTCGCCCAGTGGCGGATTCAACGCGCTCAGCCGCGCCAGTTGCCGGGCCACCAGTTCCGATTCGCCACGCGCGATGGGGCCGGTGAGCGCCGCCAGCAGCGGATCCTCGTCCGTGTTCCCGGTGGCGTCTGGGCCGGCGTCCAGCGGTGTCGCCAGCGCGTTGTCCGCCGTTGCGTGCACGATCGGTCGCAGCAGTTTCGCCGCCTGGCGTCGCGGCAGGCCTGCCGCTTCCATGATTTGCAGCGCGCTGTCCAGCAACGCGACCAGATAATTGCACGCTACCACTGAGCCGGCGTGATACAGACCTTTGCCTTGCGCATCGATCGCCACGGTCTGCGCACCGATTCGCTCAAATGCGAGCTGCAAGCGCGCCAGCGCGTCGGGGTGACCTTCAAGCGTGCACCAGCTCCCGGCGAACTGATCGATGCTTAAGTGCGGACGGGCAAAACTGTGCAACGGGTGGGCGCTGGCCAGCAGCAGTTGATGATCCGCGACGCCACCATCCAGGATCAGGCTGTCGAGCGCGCCGCTGCAATGGAACAGGATGTTGCCGGGGCGCAGCACCTGGCTGGCGTGCAGGGCTCCGGCAATCTCGACAATTTGACTTTCGGGCGTGCTGATCATCCACACCTGCGCAGGTGGCACGGGCTGGCCTGTGCGGGTCGCGGTGCCGGCGCCGATGAACTCGACCGCTTGCTCGGCATTGCGCTGCGAGCGACAGAGCACGGCGCCGATCTCGAACTCGCCAGCGCGCGCCCACAGTCGGGCGAGCGTCTGGCCAAGCTTTCCGGCTCCAATGACATTCAGCGATTGCATGCCATCCCGCCTCGTTATGCCCGTTTAGGTGAATGCCGGCGCGTGCGCTCAGCCGCCAGGTGTGGTGAGGATCGGATCGTCAAACTCCACCACGTCCAGCATCTGCGCGTCGGGCCCGTCGACGGTAAAAAGACTGTAGATGTTGTTGCCCTCAACTGTAATCTCAAACGGCCCGCCGACGACGGTGTCGCTGTTGATGACGTTAAGGAATAGATCGTAAGTGCCCGGGCGCACACTCACGTAGCCCGTACTGGCGCCCGCCAGCAGGCTACCAATGGACGGTTGTCCCGAATCCGGCAAATCGCCCTGGTTTTCGATGTGGATATCAATGGTGCCGCCCAGCGTAACGGCGCCGTGGATAATGCGTACTTTGGCGACGCCGCGCACACGCCGATTGTTATCGGTGGAGCGGATAATGCGCTCGGCGCCGCTTGAGCCGAAGAAGAACAGGGTGTGCTCGGCGCCGGAATCCAGATCTTCCGTACTCTCTGAGAGCATGACGCTGGTATCGCCGGTCGGGAAGGCGTTAATCAGCGTGTCCTCGCCGGTGGGGGAGGACACATATCCGGTGGCATCGCGAAAGGCCAGGTTGGTGTAAAGCGGCTCGGTGGCATCCGATGGCACAAAGATATCGACGGCGCCGGTGTTCGGCGCGGCGTGCAGTGCGCGCATGGTGGTGGGCAGGTTGATTGAGCCGAGCAGAATTTGTACGCCTTGGCCAACCAGCAGCACAGTCACTTGCCCGGTGCCGACACCGCCGCTGTCCAAAAACACAAACGTCACCGAGTTGGCTGCACCCAGGCTGATCTCGTTGGAGCGCAGCAACTCGGTCGCCGGGTCGCCCGGTGGGGTCAGCACCAGTTCGTAGGAGCCGCTGGTGAGATCCTGGTAGTCCGAGATATCGCCGAAGTTGGTGGTGGCCAGCGGGACGGAGGCGGTGGCGTCAAACCCAAGTTCGCCCAGGTAGACGTCCATCGTATCCACCGCGGGTGCGCCGTGGCCGAAGGCCACCTCGAGCGTGGTCAGGTCTGGGTTATCGATCAACTCCTGTGACCAATCGCGGGTGGGCTGATCCCAGGTGCTGACGGTGGGGTTGTCGAAGGTGCCGGTGAGCATCAGCGTCTTGTCCCGCCCGGTGCTTGTCGATACCGGCAGATCCAGAAAGGCTTCCGGAGTATCCAAGCCGATCGGGGCCAGATTGAGTGTCAACGTACCTGTGGAATCACCTGGGTCGATGATGCCGCTAACCGACTGAAAATCGAAAGAAGTCAGTTCACGCCCGTTCAGCAGCGCGTCCAGTTCCTGCAATTCGGGAATTCCGTGCACCACGCGCAGCAGGCCTGGCTCCAGTACAAAATCTGTATTTTCGCTGCAACCGGTGAGGCCCAGGGCGAGCACTGCGGTGGCGATAAACGCTGCAAATCGCGGGTATCGCCCGGTTGCGCTGATTGGCTCAATCACTCAAATATCCTCATAACTACCAGGTCCGTGCACCGCATCAGGCCGGTCTACAATGACTCAGGTCCGGGGGGCGCCGGGCGGGCGGACCGCAAAGTATACGGGCGAAGCTGCCTCGCTTCACTAGCGGCCTGTGGAAAAGTGTCCGGCCGCCCGAGCGTCCAGGTGGAGATGTCGCACCCCTGCGCTGGGTGCTGATCAGCATTGGGGAGGCCCCACACAGGCGCTAGCGGCCAGCAAAGCCTGTAAACTGCCCCTATAAGAGACTGTTAAGCGGTGTTCGGGTTCCCTTGCCTTGCTGCGTCGCAATACGCGACGCTGGCATGGCCATGCGGGATACCAAGCGCCCAGTGCCAGAGGCGAGAGTACCTAATGACCAAGAACAACATCGATCTTGCCCTGACGGCAGAATCGCTCACCGAGACGACACCCGAGCCCACCTACAGTGGGGTGCGAAGCTTTTTGCGCCGGCGCTACAGCAAGTCGCTCGAAGGGGTGGAGCTGGCCATCGTTGGTGTGCCGCTGGATCTGGCGACCACTAACCGCCCAGGCGCGCGGATGGGGCCGGCCGCGATGCGCGCGGCCTCCAACATCATGGCTTGGGAGCGTCCGTACGGGCTTAGCTTTGATCCACGTGAGGTGCTGGCGATGGTGGATTACGGCGATGCGAATTTCGACTTTGGGCGCCCGATGGAGATGTCCAGCGACATCGAGAAGCAGCTACGGCACATTGTGGATGCCGGCACGGGTGTGCTGGCGCTGGGCGGCGATCACTACATTGCCTACCCTGCGATTAAGGCGGCGCATGCGCGCCACGGGCCGCTGGCGCTGGTGCACTTTGATGCTCACTCCGATACCTGGGAGGACGAGCCTGGGCGTGCGTTCGATCACGGGACCATGTTTCGCCATGCCGCTGAGGAGGGGCTGGTGGTGCCAGAGCACTCGGTGCAAATTGGCCTGCGCACGCACAATCCAGATACGATGGGGTTTAACATTTTTGATGCGCCGTATGTGCACCGCGAGGGAGTGGATGCGGTAATCGAGCACACGCGCAAGATTGTAGGCGGGCGCAAGTGCTACTTTAGTTTTGACATCGATTGCCTGGACCCTGCGTATGCACCCGGCACCGGCACACCGGTGAGCGGCGGTCTGAGTTCGGCGCAGGCGCTGGCGATTATTCGCGGCCTGCTGGGGCTGGATTTTGTCGGTGGTGATGTCGTTGAGGTGTCACCCACGTACGACGTGGGCGAGGCGACTGCGCTGGCGGCCGCACACATAGCCTACGAGTTTACTGCGCTGTACGCGGCGCGGCCCGGCGGTCCGGCGCACGAGTTAATCTGAGCCAGTAGCCGGCTCGGTGGGCGCGTCCGGCGCGCCCGGAAGGCTTAAGCGAATGCCGTAGTGATACGGCGGCAAATCAATCACTGCGGATTGGGAGCGGGTGCGCAGCCCGGCTTGTTGTGCCCACTCAATGCATTGCTGCGGCTGCGGACGGATGTCCATCGGCGGGCCGCGGGGGGTGCGCGCATCGTAGTTCCAGTGCACCACACCAATAGTGCCGCCCGGGCGCAGAATCCGGCGAGCCTCCTGCAGCAATGCGACCGGTTGCTCCAGGTGCAGGATATTAAACACCATCACGTAGTCGGCGCTGGCATTGGCTAACGCCGCGCCGTGGACGACAAAGTCCTGCTCAGTGAAATTTATGTTCGTCACCCCGGCCTGTTGCGCGTTGAGGCGTGCGATGCGCAACATCGCCGGATCGATATCCAGCGCGTGGACCGTGCCGCTGACGCAGCGTGCCGCCGCGATGGAAAACGTGCCGTAGCCGCAGCCAAAGTCCACCACGTTGGTGGCGCGAGCATCCAGCCCCATTTGCGCCAGTACGGCGGGTGGATCAAAAAAGCTGTGCCACACCTCGGGCTGGGGCATACCGCTTTCGCGAATCTTCATCATTCTCCGGCAGGTCTGACCGTGCGACAGGCTGAGAGCTATATCGAAAAGGCACGCTCAAGTAAAGCGAAGAAAAATAGTAGTCGACGTTGCGCGTGCGTTTGAACTACTATCGCGCGATGCTTTCATTACTCCAGCAAGGGCAGTTCGCGGTTTTCGCGATTATCCTGTTCGCCATCATCTTCTCACTCACCTGTCACGAGTTCGGTCATGCCGCCAGCGCACGCCTGCTGGGCGACGATACCGCCGAGCGGGCCGGACGGCTGACGCTCAACCCCATCGCCCATATCGATCCGATGGGACTGCTGATGGTGGTGATGCTCGGTTTCGGCTACGCCAAGCCGGTGCCGGTGCACCCGGGCAAGTTGCGCAAATCCTGGGGCCATGCCGCCGTGTCGTTCGCCGGCCCGGCGATGAATCTGCTGCTGGCCATTGTCTCGGTGAATCTGCTGGTGTGGGGCGAGGCGAACAACAGTGCCACGCTGGGCTCGGATGGCGCGCAGCTTATCTTGATCTTTCTCGCTCAGATTAACCTCTTGCTGATGCTGTTCAACCTGATTCCGCTGGGGCCACTGGATGGACACTACATTATGGAATGGCTGTTACCGCCGCGGCTGTCACACAAGTACTCGCAGCTCAATCGCGCCTACGGCTCCTGGCTGTTCATTGGCCTGATCGTGCTGAGCATTATGGGTATCCCCATTTTCCGCTCGCTGATGAGCCTGTCGCAGGCAATTCTGCCGTACATCACCTTCGTTTAAGTCGCTTATCAACACCAGGGTTCCACCAGCGGAATTAGCGAACGCCGGTTTCGATAACCACCTTGCCGTGTTTACGCCTGGGTGCTTTCAGGTAGCGGCACGCCTCGATGTACTCCTCCATCGAGTAGGCACGGTCGATGTTGGGTGAGAGTTGCGTCGTATGCGGCATCGATGCCTTTTCCATCGGTTAACCTTCTCAGTTCCGCTTCGAGTCCTTCATTGGCTGTGCCCGTCACGATCACATGGTTGGCGCCCGCGTCCTGAAGATACTGCCGGTTGTACTCGAAGCGCGTGGTGCCAATCATCGTTGCGCCGCACAGCCGCCCGATCTGAAGGGCAGCCGTCCCTGCCGTGCTGGTCGCCGCGGTCACCAGTATGGTGCGCCCTGGCTGCGCTTTGGCAAGTTCCACGATTGGGTAGTAGGCGGTGAGGAACTGCATCCACACGGAGGCGCTTTCAACGGCGCTTAGGCCGGCAGGTGCCTTGGTCACATAGCGGGCCTCCCTTCAAACCTGCTGTAGTCGTGAATCACCCAAGCGCTATGCATGTTTTCTCATCCCCAGAGTTAATAGTGGCGAGATTCGGCGTTGTTGGACTTGTGTTCGTGAGTTACTTTGTAAAAGTGATGTTAGATAAGGGCAAGATTCAACGGCTCAAGCAGTGAATGCTCTGGGGTTTATAAACAGTCGCCTACTGGCACTTACTTTGCCAATTGCTTAACTGCCGCCCTTGCACGATGCAAATGCATATATGCCACTGAATCGCTCATCCGTCATAGTAACCTGTGCTGAGAAACTCGGGTACGGTGCATCGACGCAAACTCGTTTGGTCGACCGATTGATCTGTACTGGCCATAGTGTGCGGATTCGTTTTGACAACCTATCGTGCTGGTTTAGACGCAACTGATACTGCCAATCGCGACCCGCCAAGGCGCCGGACTCATTGACAAGCGTTAGGCCATCGGCCAGGAGCAATGCGTCCGCTCCATCGTAATCCCAGAATCCTATGACCTCCCACTCAGGAGGAATCGTGTCATTCGGCGTATCGATGGGTACCTTCGGTGGTGCCTGGGCAGCCGTAACTTCAGTCGACTTAGTTGCTTCGACTGGAGCCTGATCTATCGTACGGCGCTCGATAGTGGGCGAGCCTGTAGGCGCTAATCCGGGTTCAGTATAGCGCCGAGCGCCCGTTCCGGGGCGATGTCGCGCTTGGTGAGCCTGATCTGGGCGCCGCCATCTCGCGCCCGGTCACCCTGGATGCCGGGCGGGTCCGGGCGAATACTCACTGCAGATCAGCCTGCCGCCCGTAAGCACATTGGTCGTGACATTAGCAAACGATCCCCAGTAGAGCTGGCCTCCGGCTCAGCCCCGGTGGCGAAGACGACATCCAGGCATCGACGCTACAGCGCGTCGAGCTGCCCGCGTGCATGGCGAAACTGATTCAGTGCGCGGGTGACGTAAGTGTGCACCTCATCAATATACCCATCGGCAGACGCCGACCACACGCGGTTCAGGTAGCGCTCGCCCGCCGCAAAGTCGCTGACGATGTCCGCATAAGTTTGCATCCCGTACATCCCGATGAGGGTTTTTCTGGCATCGGCAAAGCGGCGCAGGTCCTCGCGGAACAAGCGATCGATTTCAAAGCGCATCTCAAATGGCGGAATCTCGGTCTTGCCGGCCTCTAGCTTTTCAAGATTGCCGACAATGTTGGCCATGCTCTCGGCCAGCTCGCGCCGGTTGCCAGCCATCAGTGTGCTGTCGCGCTGAGCAGTCGAGTTTGCCTGGCGGATGATCACCACGCCCACCGCCGCGAGCGCGGCGGCTGGCAAAAACCACATCCAGTTGGTGATCTGCGGATCCAGCACTGCCACGTAAGAAGCACTCAGAAAGCCCACGATCAGGGCGATGTATCCTGCTTTTTTCATGTGCTCACTCCTATCCGGCCAAGACAGCGTTGATGGCAAACCCCACGCCGATCAGCGCTTCGCCGACGATGAATCCGGCGGCAATCGGAATGCCCACCTCCTCGCTCCAGCTCTGGCCTTTGTACTTGTCGGCGAGAATGCGGGCGAGCGTGCCGAGCGCGTAGGTCAGCACAATATTAAAGGGCAGATAAAATCCTAGCCCCACGGTAATTCCCAGCCCACCCTGCACCGCGGAGAGCAGCGCGCCCATCACGGCGCCAGCGATGTATTTTTGCACTGGCACATCGCCGCCCAGAATGCCGTCGATGGTGCTGGCCAGCGCCTGCGCCTGAGGGGCGGGCAACTTGTCGCTGCCGAGTCCGTAAGCCTCGTGCAGCACACAGATAAGGCCGATGACGACCAGCGGTCCCCGCCACGCCCCAATAAACTGCCCTCCCTGTTGTTTGCGTGGGGTCGCACCCACCAGGTAGCCGGTTTCGAG
>CBDUQI010000094.1:0-20708 GCA_965369325.1 uncultured Gammaproteobacteria bacterium | reverse complement strand
TGGCCTAAGCGCCTGGGCGGTGTGTCTGGTGGAGCTAGGCGGGATCGAACCGCCGACCTCTTGCATGCCATGCAAGCGCTCTCCCAGCTGAGCTATAGCCCCGTGTGTCAGCCGCGCAAGATACGACGTTGCGGGAGCGCTGTCAACCGATTCCGTCGCGGGGTATCGGGGCTATTTCGGTGCCTTTATTGGCCCCGCTGCCCGCTATTGAGCCGCGGGTCCGGGCGGACCAAAGAAAAACCCCTTCATTATTGATAAATCAGCAAAATTCACGCTGCCATCGCCGTCAAAATCCTCATCCAGATCGCCCTGAGCGAAGAAGGCCTGCTTGAGCAGCGCCAGGTCGGCGAAATCGACCACACCGTTATCGTCCAGGTCCGGATCGCAAGCATTTCCAAAGCCATCCCCGTTGGTGTCCCGCTGAGCGGGATTAGCCAGCGCCGAGCAGTTGTCCAGCAGGTCCGGGATGGTGTCCGCATCGCCGTCCTGCAGGGTCAGCCGCTGGAAGCCGGTGCCGGGCGAGCCAACGAACACGGTATTGCCCTCGTCCATGTGGACCGGAATCGCGAATGGCCAGGGCATGTCGCCGTTCATCGACTGCCAGCTGGCGCCGGCATCGGCGGACAGCAACACCCCGTTGGAACCGGCATCCAGTCCACCCGACTCCATCGCGCTGGAGGAGGTGGCCCACAACAGGCCAGGGTTGCTGGGGGCAACCGTCATGCTGCGCATGAAATCGTCGCTCCAGAGCTTCTCCCAGCTACCGCCGGCATTGGTGCTGCGGTACAGGCCTTTGCCGTCGCCAAAGGCGGTCACATAAACGGTGTCGGTCTGGTGCGGATCGGGGATAACATCAAACACGCCTTCCCAGCCAAAATCCCAGAAACCAATATTGGGATTACCGCCCATCTGCGCCAGCCCGACGGCCGTCCAGGTCTGGCCTCCGTTGGTAGAACGCCACACACCGCCCGCACCCGCCGCGTACACCAGCTGGCCGTTGAAATGGTCCACCGCCGTGGCGTTGCAGGCGCCGCTGCAATCGAGCACCTGGCTCCAGTTGCTGCCGTCATCCACGCTCTTGTAGACATCGCCCTGCGCGGTCGCGAACAGGGTGCGTTGCGTGCTGGGGCTGGTGCGATCCAGCGATAAGCCCTGGATCTCACGCAAGCCCAGACCCGCGCCGACCATCACCCAGCTCTCCCGCTCGCCCGCCTGATCACTGCGTAGTAAATACGTGGGAAACTCACCGTTCTGGAACAGCGACATGGTGCTCCACACCACCTGGGCGCGCTGTGGATCGGCCACGATGCTGGCGACATTGCCGCCGCGCCCCTCGGGCCAGCCGAAGTACTCGCCGCCCGGTGCATCCGGCAGCGACGGATTGCAGGACTGCCAGCTGTCGCCATGATCGGCGCTGCGCCAGCAGCCCATATCAAAGTACCCCAGATAAATGCGATCCGGATCGGCCTCGCTGACTGCCAGGCTGGTCATATTCACGTTGTCGACGCCGCGCGAACGCCACGCGTCGGCAGCGATTGAATCTGTGAATATGTTCCGGAACTGCCCGCCGCCATCGTCACTTAAGAACACCCACTGGGAGTTGACCATCAGCACCGCCGCCGGATCTGACAGATCACCGCTGGTGGTGCCGGCATACCCGCTCAGGCCAGCACCGTAAGGCATCGGGTCCAGCACGAAGTTGGGCTGCCAGAAAGTATCCCAGTTACACACGGGCGACACATAAGCGGGCCACTGAGCGCAGTCTGCCGAGGCCGAAAAGCCCGCCGGCAGGCGCTGCCAGGTGGCGCCATCGTCACTGGACTCCCAGGCCCCGCTCTTGCCTACCCAGGGAAACGGCAGGCGGGTATCCACCGTGCGTAACGCTTGCGCTGACGCGTCTACAAACAGCAATCCGCTGTAGTTGTTGCGCAGGACTGACCAGCTATCGCCGCCGTTTTCACTGACGTGCACCGTGCCTTCCATATTGTCGTCGGCGCCATCGAAGGTGGAGAGGTACACCGTCTGCGCGTCTGTCGGATCGACCGCCACATCCATCGCCGGTCCCAGTGAGGCGGCAAGCAGCACCCAGGACACGCCACCATCTTCGCTGCGATACAGCCGGGCGACCGTCGCCTCCAGATGTGTGCTTTCGCCGGTCAGCGCATACACCGTCTGCGGGTCGTCCGGCGCGCTCACCAGCTTGAGGATGCTGATTGACGCCGGCAGGCTGGCGCCGCTCGCGAGGCTCCAGTCGACACCGTTGTTGTCGCTGCGATAGACCATTGCCTCATACGGCGGCGAGCCACCGCCAAAGAACGGCTTGAGATGAACGGCGGCGTAGAACACACCGGCGCCAGCGGCCTGAATGTCGGTGACATAAGCGGCGTCGTGCTCAAACACCTCGCCGGGCACCAGCGGCGGGCTCCAGACGCGGGTAAAACTCAGACCCGCATCCTCACTTAAGAAGATGCCCGCCTCGGCACCCAGGAAGATACGCGAGGCATTGGCGGGATCGAAACCCACGCCCGGGATATGCGTTTCGGTGACACCGCGCGATGCCCCCAATACCTCCCAGCTGACGCCCCGGTTGCGACTGAGGTAGGCGCCACTAAGATCACTGCCGACCACGATGGTGCCATCCGGCCCGGCGCCCACGCTTATAAAGGAGCCACCGCCGCCGGGGTTGGTACGCTCCCAGGTTTGCGCGCTTGCCGGCGCGGCAAAGGCGAGTGGCAACACCGCCGCAAGCACGGCCAGAGCGGGCAATGGGCATTTTCGTTCCAAGCAATCGCTAGCAAGGTTCATGAGCAGTTCCTTTCGGGTGAGAGCCGAGCGATTGATCGGGGCGCACGGCCCGTAGTTGTTACCGGGTGGGCGGGACCTCCGCGCGGGCTTTAACGAAGGCAATCGCCCGATCCAGCCGGGCGAGTGTCACCTCGCGCCCCAGCAGCTCCAGTGTGATGTCGATGCCGGGCGAAACCGCCGTACCGGAGACCGCGACGCGTATCGGCTGGGCGACTTTGCCCAGCTTGAGTTGCAGTTGTTCAGCGCTGGCCTCCACCACGTCGTGAATCGGCCCGGCGGTCCACTGGGCCAGCCCTGCCAACGCGTCGCGCACATGCTGCAGCGGCTCCAGCGCCACCGGCCGCAAGTTCTTCTTGGCTGCCTTCTCGTCGTAGTCATCGAAGTCTTGATAGAACATGACGCTCTGCTCCGCCATCTCCACCAGCGTTTTCACGCGCGCCTGCTGCACGTTTGCAAGCGCGGCGAGATCCGGGCCACGTGTGGTATCCACGCCGAGTTCGGCCAGCCGCGTGCCCAGATCCTGCGCCAGTACGTTGGGGTCGGCCGCCGTCAGATACTGCTGATTAACCCACAGCAACTTCTCCGGGTTCATCTTAGAGGCGGACTTGTTCACATCGGCCAGATCAAACAGCTCGATCATCTGCTCCATACTAAACAGTTCCTGGTCGCCGTGGGACCAGCCCAGGCGCACCAGGTAGTTGAGCAGCGCTTCGGGCAAAAAGCCCTGGCGGTGGTACTCCATGACACCGGTCGCACCGTGTCGCTTGGACAAGCGGCTGCCGTCATCGCCCAGGATCATCGGCACGTGTGCGAACTGCGGCGGGGCCGCGCCCAACGCCCCGTACATATTGATCTGACGCGGCGTGTTATTCAGATGATCATCGCCGCGCACCACGTGGCTGATCTGCATGTCGAAGTCGTCCACCACCACGGTGAAATTATAGGTCGGCGTGCCATCCGAGCGGGCGATAATCAGATCATCCAGCTCCGCGTTGTCGAACGGCACCCTGCCCTGCACCAGATCCTCAACGATTACCTGGCCCTCCAACGGGTTCGCGAACCGCACCACCGGCGCCACACCGTCCCGCGGCTCGCTCCGATCGCGGCAGCGCCCGTCGTAGCGGGGCTTCTGCTTGGCCTGCATCTGCGCCTCGCGCCGCTCATCCAGTTCTTCGCGGGTGCAGTAGCAATGGTAGGCCTTACCTTCGCTCAGCCACTGATCGACCACCGCCTGGTAGCGATCAAAGCGGTGGGTCTGATAGATGGGCCCTTCGTCGGGCGTGAGCCCCAGCCAGGCGACACCGTCGAGGATGGCCTGTACGGCTTCATCGGTGGATCGCTCGCGATCGGTGTCCTCAATACGCAGCACAAAGCTGCCTCCGTGGCGGCGCGCGTACAGGTAGCAGAACAGCGCCGTGCGGGCGCCGCCAATATGCAGATATCCGGTGGGGCTGGGAGCGAATCGGGTGCGGACGGTCATGCGGTATTTATTCCATCAAACAAGGTTGAATCGGGCGAGGCGGGAGTGTATCAGACCGAGCCGGCATGGCGGTTGCGCGCGGACGCCCCTCAAGGCAGGCCCACGGCTGGCGCCGGCGGTCGGCGAACGCGCCGGCTCTGGGGTGGGGCTGCGAGGCAGCAGGCCCAAATCCTGTGCAGATGATCGGGCCTTTATGCTAGTATGCGCCGCTCAAAAGGATGGGCGATTAGCTCAGCGGGAGAGCACTGCCTTCACACGGCAGGGGTCGCTGGTTCAATCCCAGCATCGCCCACCATTTTAGTTTTACCACCCAAACCATCCCCTAACAGCCTGAAAGGCAATGATAAATCCGGGGTTCGATACATCTGGTTCTACAACAGCACGATATCGCGCCATCGTACAGTCGGTCTCGAGTGAGCGACGACAACGCGCGTTTATCGAATTGGATATGGGCCCCTGATTCTCCGCGAATCCGTTCGTCTTTTTTTGGTTGAAACGCCAAGGCCTCCGACGATCAGTAAGGATCGATCCTGCCCAAGCTAAAACCGGCCTATGCTGAGACTGTCCACCGTTACACGTACGGGCTGCTCTATTGTCGGGAAAAATTGAATCTAAAATTCAATCCATATGTGACAACGTCGTTTCCGGTAGACGCCTGTAAGGCGGTAGAAAAGTTGTTGCCGAGATGATAACGAAGTGCTGTGTTTACGCCTGTCTCGCCGCTGTTGTCATCGCCAGCGTCAACATCGGTGTACTCAACGCTGGCTTCCCACTCGAAATTGTTATTGAGTAAGCCTCGACCGCCCAGATCAATGGCGTACCCTATGGTCGCCTCCTTGAAGAACACAGAATCAATGTCATTCCTTAAAAACGCCACTTTTGCCACAAACTGCTTCCTCCCAGTAGTGTGATAACCCATTCCCAGAATTTGAGTGCGTAGGTCAATGGCTGGATCGACAAATTGATCATTGCCTAAATCGAAACTAGGAAAATCGACACGGGAAAAATCAAAATCCGCAAAGGCGAAGTATTTTTCGCCAAAAGAAAAAGAACCCTCAAACACGAACCCACCACCATCGAGGTCGTCAACAGCAGTTACTTCGAGATTATCACTCGCTAGTTCGAAACTGTTAAGGGACATCTTTTCATAGCCTGCCTCAACATAATCGTAGCTAATTTGGGCATTTGCAGTCGTGGCAAGCACGGTGAGACTCAAAATACTCACTAAAATTTTCATATGGTTGGCTTAACCTATTGATCTTGTCTTAGGCAGGGGCGAAAGCTTGCCTCGTGTTCATGGCGAGTCCGAAGTGCGTCGATTTATGGCCCACCCTAGTGGTTAAGACCATGGCCGTCTGTTGTAGTTTGGTAATCGATTGTTACAACATGTAACGTTAGATAGGTGCTCGTGCGTCTTTGGCTACCCAGTGATTTCGATCACAAACTTGGCACCGCCCAATGTTGATTTCGATGCGCTCACTGTCGCCCCATGCCATTCGCAGATACGCCCTACAATCGCCAGACCCAATCCGTATCCAACTGCATTACCCCTTCGATTATCCTCAAGTCGCACAAAGGGTTCGAATATGAGTTCGGCGAGATCCGCGGGAATTCCATCACCGTCATCTTCGACAAGAAATTGAACTCCATTTTCTGTACTCCTTGCTGACACGATCACTTGTGATTTCGCGTGCCTGATCGCGTTTCCAACCAGATTGTTCAGCGCTCTAGACATCAATCGATCGTCAACTTCCACCACCATCAATTCTGGACTAACCTCACTGCTGACGTTAATCCCAGCATTCATACTATTGGCATCGGCGGCAATTTCTTCGAGCCACGGCCGAACGTCTATCGCTCTCACCGCGAGCACGGGGTTAGCGCTCTTTAATCGCGAAAAAGTAAGTAACTCATTGACCAATTGATCGAGCTCGTCGACGTCAGTCTGCATGCCGCGTAATGCTCCCCGCCGTTCTTCGGAAGAGCTACAGTTCTCTAGTCGATACATACCGAAACGCAGCCTGGATATAGGTGTACGGAGCTCGTGTGATACCGAATCGGTCAGTTCCTTTTGGGCACCGATGAGCACTTTTATTCGGTCAGCCATTGCGTTAAATGTGGATGCAAGCTCGCGAATTTTGGAGCGATTGGAAAGACTGACGCGCGCGTCAAAGTCGCCGTGGCCGAACGCAGTCGCCCCCGTTTCAAGCGTTTGCATATCGTTAATGAGAGGTCGTAGCCAAAGAAACGTCACAGCAGCGAAAATAAGCCCAAGACCGCTCAGTGCAATCCAATATAGATTGTCGAGCAACCAACCGTCCCTGATTGGGCCGATGACTATTACTCTGTCGGTCCCAGCGACGGTTTTAAAGTAGGTGTCTGTGTCGCCTTCGACAATGCGACCTACGACATGCCCAGATCTTAGCAGCTCGACCTCAGCAGCTCGCAAATTCAGCGCCCCCACGCGGCTCTCGCTGATCTTGATGCTGTTCTTCGAACTCATCTCGCGAAAGTAGCGCGCCCGCTCTTCTGTGTTCATTCCACCAACCCGCTTCTCGATTAGATGGTAGTACCCTTTGACCGATCGTTCTGTTTGCTCGAGGCCGGACGCAGCAAAGGATGCTCGGATAACAAAGTCAGAACCGCGCATCGGCAGAAAAACCGCTTCATCATCACCATATGTGGCAATGGAAACGTCCCCGCGACGCAATCGACTCAAGACAACGTTGCGCTCGTCAATGTCCTCAAGCCGTAGCAACCTAAGGTCGTACCCGAATACTCCATTCAGCGAGTCGACATATGACGGCCATCGGCTCTTCGGAACACCGGCCAACTCTTGCTCCAGGATGGCTCTTGGCGTGTCGCCGTATTTCGATGTGATGCCAAGCAGCGGCCCCTGTAGCCAGTGCTCAATCGCGAAAGGCACCCCGACAATGACCACAAACAACGCTGCTGCGATACTTAAATACAGTGAAATGAATAATCTGCGCATAAGAACGCTATGTTACTAGTGGCGAGCAAATTGGCATGTGGCGTTTAGTTAATGCCCGTTACGATTTGTAACAGGCTGGCTACCATCCATTTGGGGCGAACAGGTAGCCCTTCCCTCGAACAGTCTTGATTTGCCTTGGCGATTCGCGGTCGTCGCCCAGCTTCTTGCGCAATCGTGAAATGGTGACATCCATCGATCGATCTAGACCATCGTAGTCAACGCCGCGCAAGCGCTTAAACAAACTATGACGATCAACCACAAATCCGGCTCTACCGGCCATTACCCACAAAAGCTCAAACTCTGCCGTCGTTAAATCGATAATTTTTTCATCTAGAGTGACCACTCGCGTTGACGAATTGATGCACAGGGCCCCGAATCGCAATTCGCGGAAATAATCGCTTGAACTACTACGGCGCAGCAAAGAGCGAACACGCGCCAGTAACACACGTGGCTCTACGGGCTTTACAACGTAGTCATCAGCCCCGATTTCAAGGCCGACGATTTGATCGATATCATCGTCACGGGCGGTTAACATAAGAATCAAGCCATCAAATGTCTTTCTTACCGCACGACATACATCGAAGCCGTTGGCACCCGGTAAGGAAATATCAAGAATCACTAAGTCCGGATGTTCCTGGGATATCCTCCTAATAGCGTCGTCGCCACGGTGCAGTTTCGTGACCTTAAAACCTTCGCCCTCGAAAAACTCCTCGATCATTTGCGCGAGGCGGAGATCGTCCTCCACGACCATGAGCGTTGACTGTTGAGAATTCGACACACCGCTAGTTTACGCACAATTAGAGTAGATTTCGGGTATTTGTTTTGATCAAAGTTCGACCACGCTGTATCGTTCATGCCGTAGCTAGGAATTGATGCAAGCTTGGTTTTTTCTAGCCCGCCTGCTATTTCTGGGGCAACAGTTCTGGCATCCAGCGCACGGCAAGCGCGTCAGGGAAGGCAAGATTGCGCGGTGCGCGGCTACTCTTGGCCACCAATACCCCCCGATCCAGCAGTACCGAAGTGACCCGGCGTGCGCTCCGCTCGCTGGTATCCAAAGGCTTGCAACATCACCGCGCGGCAACTCGCCGCGAAATAGTACCGCCTCAAGTAGGGTGCCTGATTTGGCAGGAAGGGTGTCCGCCCTTATTTCTTCGGCGGCCCAAATCATCAAGCGATCTCACGACCGGGGTATTTGGGCTCTGTTAGACGGCTAAGTCGTCGGGTTCGCAGGCAGTGTTGCTCAAAATCACAACACGTTTCTGGTTGCCGACAAGGTTGCCGACGCCACCAGTGAGGGCTCACCTCACCGCATTGGCTGGCGGTCATAGATTGGTCATCGACTGGTCAGCGCTTGATCGCGATCTCTGCTGCATTTCCAGCAACACTACGCTCATCCTCGCAACATCACACTTAAGGGAAAAGACGATGAGTACGATTCATTTGTTTGAGACCACCGAAGCCGAGTCGCCCCAGACGAACGCGATAACAGAGCGCATCACGCCGCCGGAAGCCAACTATCTCGACCATGAGTTCAAGCGCGACGATGTCGGCAACTTGTGGATGGTCTTTCAGGAACGAACCAACGCTTACGTGGCTCGCGTCGATGAAGTGACCGGGCGTTTTCGCGATTCCGCTGACGGCAAAGACTATCTCGTCGCCCAACACCTGTCGCCGATCAGTGATACCGGCAAAGGGCCGTCACTGGTCAGCCGCGCCAACGGCACCTGGGGCGTGGTTTACAACCGCAAAGGCAGGTTTCAGCAGATCTGGTTGGCGACACCCACTCTGGACAGCAACGGGATTCCCACCCACTGGAGTCGCCGCGCGATCACCGCTGACGACCAAGACAGAATCAACGTGTTGCCTGCGCTGGACTCAACCTTGGGTCACTTCCGGCTCACCTACCGGGGCGCCGACTTCGCCTGGTTGAGCGAGTCGTCCCCGACAACGGACAACGTGCTGCGCCCAACGATGTCAGGTTCCTCGCGGTGGAGCACCAATGGACGCATTGTCACTTCAATCCGCAATGCCGTGCCGCGCGAGATTTACGCCACCGATACCGATCTGAACACGACGACCCAAATCACCGATGACGGTGCCGACAAATTCGACCCCTACGCGGTCTTCTGCCCCGAAATCCGTAATCAGTTACTGGTCATGGCCATCGTCGACCTTCAGTTCATACGCATCTACAGGCCGGGTTCGCCCTACTACACCAGACACGCGGACATCCTGCCCCCACCGCAGGTCCTCGCCGATTTTCCGAACAGCAAGTGGCCGCAAAGCCCGGAGTTCTATGTGACCCCGCAAGGGCGCACGTACGTGGTGACGACCTGGAAGTCATCCAACGACCCGATACTCGATGTCGAGAGCTCGGAGATCTGGGCGCACAGCATTCACGGAGACGAACACTTCCGCCTCTCGCCGGCTGCACTGCGCGGCTCGGTGTGCCATGAGGGCGAAGCCTTCGCCGCCAATGGGCGCACGTTAGTCTGGTTTCAAAACATCGATCGAGCGACTGGGCAAACCCATATAAACGTCACACACAACGGCTTCCCGGAAGCCTACCAGGAGCCCTTGGCAGAGACGGGCACTGGATGAGTCTCCGCACGAGCCCATCTTCATCAACACATCGCCCACAAAGGACGGAGGTAAAGACCGCGGGTCGGCAGGCAGCAGTTGCCGTTGCTTGCCAACTCCGGGCGCGAATGAAACTGCCTTGATGCTAAATGCTGTCGTTGCCAATCCGTCGCGGTTTGCGTGATACTGGTTGCATCGGCCGAAAAAGTAAGGCGCAGCGGAATCGCCCCTGGCACACTCGCCGCTCGACCTACGAGCGTACTCGGCGATTCCGTTCGCAAGTTGAAAGGCGACGTTATGAAAAATTCTCCAGTCCGCGGACGCCCATCGAGCCTCCCGCAACACCACATCACACGGCCAATTCGATCCGCCGTTGCCACCGCACTCCGCCCGGCACCTGCATCTCATCAGTCCGCCAGGGTCGGTGCGAGCAGTGTTCTTATTAGTGCGCTCGCAGCGATGAGCGTTGAGGCGGCACCGTATCCGGCGCGAATCGACATCACCGACCTGCGTATGGCAACGGGGACGACGCCGGCGGTGTCGTACACGGGCCTGGGCGACGGCGTCGGGCTTCCGGTCAGCCCTGTGGGTGACGTCAATGGTGATGGTCTGGCCGACATCGCGCTGGGCGCAGCACAATGGCTTACGGGCTACCCATACCCGCCGCGGCGTGTGTATCTGCTGAACGGGCGCAGCAACGCGCGCACCGAGCGTATCTCCTTACGCGCGATCACCGAGTTGGGCGGTGGCGACGGGTCTGATGGCAGTCAATTCCTGGTCGACGAACCGTACAGCTTCGTGGGCCGATCATTAGCCGACCTCGGGGACGTCAACGGCGACGACTTCGATGACTTGCTTATCACTAACCCGGGCAGCGGCGGTTCATCGCAAGACTTCCAAGCCCGCTTGTACCTGGTGTTCGGTCGCGAAGAAGGGTTTGCGGCGGAATTCGACCTCACCTCGGCAGTGCAGGGCCAGCCGTTACCAGATGGCGTGTCGCTGCTACTTGGTAGCGACGCAGGGCACGACCACGCTGGCGCCTCAATAGCGGGCTGCGACATCAACGGCGACGATCTGAACGACATCGTGATCAGCGCATCCGCAAACTTCTACATTCTGTTTGGCGCGACTGATTTGGTACAGCGCACGATTGCACTCGATAGTGTGGCAGCGGGCACAACCGCGGGCGCCGTGATTGATATTGAGGAAGTCAACGCAAGCCTCAATAACGCCACTTGTGCCGGGGACCTCGACGCAGACGGCGATGAAGAGCTCATGTTCCAGGCGCGCTCCCAGGCCTTCGATGGTGCGCTGGTGGTGTTCGGTGACGCCAACCTGGGGGCAAGTGGTCACATCGACCCGCTCAATTTGCTCCCAGTCAACGGTGGTGATGGCTCTGATGGGTTCGCGTTCGCGGGTGATCGGTCTGAGCAGGTCGCGAACGCATTGGCCGCGCAGGGCGATTTCGACGGTGACGGGCGCGATGATTTTCTAATCGGCGCGGATGCCGCCGCACCGGGCGACAATGAGTATGCTGGTCGCGTGTATCTAGTGTTTGGCGCCGACAGTTATCCCGCACAGTTCAACCTGAATGACCTGCTCACCCAACCAGCCGACGCGGCGCTGCGTGGCATCGTCTTTGAAGGCGACGCCAGCAACGCCGGACTCGGTCATCAACTCGACTTCGCGGGCGACATCAACAACGACGGCTACGACGATCTGTTGTTGGCCGCCAACAACGAGATCGACTGGTCGTACTATTTTGGCGACGCGTATCTCATCTACGGCACCGGCACGCCGTTGAACTCAACGTTCAATGTCGAACAACTGCGAGACGGCGAGCACGCGGATCTGGGTAGTTGGATTACCCAGCCTGATAAGCAGCTAGTCCTCCCCTCGTTTTACTACGTGAGCCGAGCGGGCGACTTCAATGGCGATGCAGTCGATGATTTTGTGCTGGGGTCCCCCTACTACGGCCAATCCGGGGGTGCCGTACTGGTGTTCGGGCTCGAAGACCCGGACGATGACGATGCCGGCCATCTGGTGGACAACTGCACCGCACAAACCAATGTCGCGCAACGCGACACCGACGACGACGGCATCGGCAACGTCTGCGACTACGACCTCAACAACGACTGCCGGATCGATTTTGCGGATTTACTGGCCCTCTCGGAAGTGTTCGCGAGCGACGATGAGAATGCCGACTTCAATGGCGATGGCACCGTAGATGCCAACGATCTGCGCCTGATGAAAGCCAGCTTCTTTGGTGCGCCGGGCCCCAGCGGAACCGAGAATTTGTGCGATAACGATTGAACCGCATCCCAGTCCGATCAGTAGAGACCTCGAAGAATCAACCCCAATCCGCTGGCCCCTGCGAACGCAAGTACTACACTACTCATCTTCGTGTCCTGAAATCGCTTAACCAGCACGAACGAAAACGCGTAGCCGAAGATTGTTCCCGGGAGAATGGCTGCCGCGAGGCGAAGCTCGTTGGTGCCGACTCTGCCAACCACGTACAACATCGCCAACGATAGAAGTGACGTAAGAAATAGGTAGGCTGCCACGGTGGAACGAAATGTTTTTGCGGATTCGTTTTGAAACAACAGCATGATCGGCGGGCCGGGTAGCGAGACTGTCGCGTGCATGAATCCACACAACGATCCGGCGACGAGCGAATTTGTTGTATTAAACGCGATATTCCAGCCGGTGCCGATAAGAAGCACGGCGGCTATAACCACTACTCCGATGTAGACGGAATACGTTTCAGTACTCAACACACCAAGTGTCATACTGCCGGCAATTATTCCTAACAGGGCGCTCGGCCCGACTTCAACCAGGAACGTTGCCGAGTGGTATCAAAGGTAACCCCGGAGGTCTGGCTGGCGTTTGGGCGGTTGAGAACTCGCGCGACGCCATTTTTGAGGCGCTACAACGCCGAGAGGTGTTTGGTACGTCCGGTCCAAGAATCGTTCCGCGTTTTTTCGGCGGCTGGAGCTACTCGCAGAACAGCTGCACGCGTGTGGACATGATTGAGTTAGGCTACCACTCGGGCGTGCCAATGGGTGGTGACTTACCAGCGAATTCTACGGGCAGCAGCGCCCCTACGTTTATCCTCGCGGCTCGTCGCGACACGGCAGCCACGTCCGCACCGTTACAGCAACTTCAGATCATCAAGGGTTGGATAGACGGGACCGGCACCAGCCATACCAAGGTAACGTCCGTTGCGGGCACACCGAATAACCAAGCGGGGTTCAACACCACAGATGGAGAAATTTTCGGTGAAGGACATGGCACGCTTTGCGCCGTTTACGACGACCCTGATTTTGACCCGGCGGAACCCGCTTACTACTATATGAGAGCCGTTGAGAATCCAAGCCCGCGATGGTCTTTTTTCGACTGCTTAGCTATGGATCCGTCTGAACGTCCTGAAGTTTGTTCCGATGAAAGTCATTGGACGATACAAGAGATGGCGTGGTCCTCACCCATCTGGTATACGCCTCCTAAATCGCGGTAGCGACCTGATCTTTCAATCAAATCCTCGCGTGTTACTCAAACACGATAACGTCAGGGTCGTGCTCGATCGGCAGCAGCTGCCCGTTCGGCGCGTGAATAAAAGTCAGCGCTGGGTCGAGCGAGATCGCAGAGCTCGTACCCAGCGCAATGTCCGCGCGGGTTGGCAGGCGAACCGAAATGATGTCGCCGGGCAACCGATTCAGATCGCCGGTGGGGGAGTCAAAGGTGATCAGCAACAGCCCCTGCTCCGGCAACGAGCCTGACAAATTAAATGTGGCCGCGCCGTAACGGCGATCAATGCGCACCGTCGGCAGGCCGTCCGCGATAGCCGGGTCGAACCTGAAGCCCACCTGACCTCCGCTGAGTGGTTGTACTCGTCGGGTCTGCACGCTCAGAAAAGCCGTCTCGCCTGGCACGGTCGCTTCCGCTGCGGCGGCCAGTTCCATCGGCTCGCTGGGCAACTCCACGCGCAATCTGGCACCGCGAACTTCCAGCGGTATTGGCTCACCTTCCGCGTCTAGTAGAAATGAGTCTGCAAGCAGCGGCTCCACGTCGTAGCGCTCGCCGGGCGAGGCATCTTCGTCCAGCCGCACGTAGATTACGGCCAACGGGCCATCCAGCGCATTGATACTGGCGCTTGGAGAGTCGAAGGTGAGCATGATCTCCTGCCCGCCGCTGTTGCTCAACGCCATGTCGTACGCCGTGTCGCCAGCCAGGGCATACACCCTACCACCAAGAATCTGATCAATCGGTCCGCCACCGCCGGCGCGTTGCGCTCGAAACCCCACACAGACCTGCCCTTGCCCCACAGGCCTGGACGCGTAAGTGCGAAACACCAGCGCAGCGACACCGCCCGGTGTGCCAAGCGCATCGTTCAGTGCCAGTGTCATAGGTTCCTGCGGTTGCGCCAGTGCAGCGGACGCGATAAGCGACAAAAGCGCACACAACGGCACCATGCCTGTAAATCGAATCGACATATCCACTCCCAAGATGTAGCGCGCCGCCCTGGCGGGCTATCCAACCTGGATCGCACGCAAAAGTGAGCCAGTAGCAATGCTAGCAGGTGTGCGTCGGCGCATCGACAATCAAATTCTTTGACCGGCATTTATCCGCAACGTTCACCAAGCCCCACTTCGAGTTGTCGTGGACGCTGGGGCGAATGTTTGTTACATCGGCAACAACACACATGCACTTACTTCTAGCCTTGTTTTACTAGGACGTTGTGCGCGCGATGAACAGAACAACAAATTCACCGGCCGCGTTGGGTGGGTGCAAGGCGGCATCGGTACCCACGACGCCCGCTCGGCCGCTGCAGTGTCGGCCATCGCTGTCCCCCCCTGCTCAAGCATCAGCCTTCATGGCTTAGTCAGCCTACGTTAGGTAATGTCACACCGTACGATGCTCACCTTCACTAACTCGCTTCGACGTACTGAACCGACACGATTTTCCATCCCTTCGGAAGCTTTGATTTATAGAAGTAGTAATAGTTATCGCCGGAAGGAAGGTCGCCAGTTTCCACGTGGACGCTAGTAAATTTGTTCTTAGCGCTAGTGCTGACCGTTTTGCTCTGACGGCAACCGCCCTGGGTTGAATTGCACGACATTACTACTCCCTTGACCACCCGTGCTGCTGTTGAGCCGGATGGTCGTAGGTGACGAACAGCAACCCACTTAACTTTCTTTCGATCCTTTAAAATCGGGCAGATTACATCCACGTCGCCGCCTACGGCCTCAAGACTGGAGCCGCGGTGTCGTAGTTTGCTCGCGCCGGAGGCCGTTTCCGCTACGCAGATTCCGCTTGCGACGTGCTTGCGATCATCGCCAGTCGCGGCGCCTGAGTACCCAAGCAACGCTGCGCAAGCAATCGCCAGTACCGGTAGAAATTTGATGTTCGTTTCCATGTGTCATTTCCTCCAAAATAATGCGGCATGCATTCGCTACGCATTGCCGTATGGGTATGCAACTGTCCACTGTCCAGTACGACAGCCAACGCAAACCGCTTTCACCGCGCCTCGCGCTCACAGCTAACTGACGGGCAAACCCGGCGTTTTGGACATCGGCCCGAGGCGTTGCAACTGCGCTTCGCCTCGCCACGTCGCATCGATGGGTGGCGATCCGCTCGAACCAGCTTCTTGTTGGGCGCCTTGGCCACGGTCAGCCCCGGTCATCTGATAGACAACTGCACCGCACACACACGAATACTGCCCAACGCGACACCGACGACGACGGCATCGACAACTTCTGCGACTACTACCTCAATAACGACCGCCGGTTGATTTCGTCGATTTGCTCGCCTTGCCCGACGTATTCGCCACAGACAACCACAACGCGGATTTCGACGGCGACGGCACCGTGGATGCGAACTATCTGCGCTTGATGAAAACGAGGTTCTTTATGGCGCCGGGGCCAAGTGGGATCGAGAACCTGTGTGATACCGACTGAAGCGCGGACCCGTCTCCTAGGCCCAGGTCATCAATCCTATGATGCCGAACGCGAGCAGGTAGCCTGCGACCAACAAGTGAATCCCAGACGTAATGCTTGAGTACCAATAGTTGCCCCGGTGCATCGGCGTATCTCGTGCCACTACACAGGTGTACACGCCGAGGATTGCGAACAATGCGAACGCAATGGTTGCCAGCATAATCCCGACCGAGATGACGGTCGGCGCACCCAGCAAAGCAAATGGATCCGACATACCCCGAGTAAACAACAGCATAAAACCAATCATCGCGAGTCCGGCCAGCAGTGGCCATAGTCGAATATACATCGTCGCACCTGCCGGTACTTTTCCCCGCAGCTTACGCACGCCCCAAACCAACGCGTAGAGCAGCGAACTGACAATCGCTATCACCCAAAGAGCAGCCACGCCAAGCTGAAACCAAACCAACCAGACAGCGACCGGTTTTAACACCGTGTTGTTGGCGTGAACCACCGGGCCCGCCAGAGGATCAACTGCCCTGGACAACGAGACAAATCCGGTTTTCTCCGATTTGTACAGATCGGAGGAAACCGGATAGTAAGTGGTAGGCTCGCCGCCCAATAGTCCGCGCCGGAATAGTTTCTCACCCTCGAACCACAGCTTTTGCACGCCGAATATCCGGTCGAGGAAAAAACTGACTTGCTGGCGCGGATTGATCGGGTGGTACAGCCCTTCGATGCTCTGATGCTCGCCCGTGATTGGCCCGGAGGCAGTCACCTCGCGGGCACGCAAATTGCGCGTTTCGTAATTTCGTACCAGCTTGGTAATCGCGCCAAACGTAGCACCGTCATCAGAGTTAATCATGATGGCGTGCCCTACCCCAGCCTCAGGCAAGTACGCAAATTCACTGATACCGCCAGACACACCGCCGTCGTGTGCCCGATACACCCAGTTCTCATGCGGAAAAGAATAGTTATGCAAACCATAGCCGGTTTCCTGTCCAACTTTCGCGGCGCTGGTTGAGGTGACCGACTCCATTCGTGCCAGCGACGCCTGCGACACCAGGGGCACACCGCCTATCGCGCCGCGATTGACGAAAAACATCGCCAATCTCGCCATGTCGTAGGCCGAAGCGTTGATGGACCCAGAAGGCCGGACAATAATGTGCTCGTAAGGCCGCGGTGTGCCGTTGGCGTATAAAGTCGCACCTTTCGACCGCACATCATCCGACAAGAGATAGGTCATGCTCTGCATGCCCATTGGTTCGAAGAAGTGCTCTGCCACGTACGCTTCAAACGCCTGACCGGTGAGCTTCTCGACCACGTACGCCGCCACCGCAGGTCCCGCGTTACAGTAGGACATGCGTGAGCCGGGTTTCCACCGGGAAACGCGCGAGTGTGGGTGGAAGTCCAGGCCTTGCTTCAGCGTCGCTGGCGTCGGGTCGTTGTGCGCGTACTCGGGCAAGTGGATATCGTCCCACCCGGTTGTGTGTTCGAGCAGGTGCACTACTCGAATGGGGTCGGTGCTTTCCCATTGGTTTTCGTAGGCGATCTCGGGGGCCAGCTGGGACACCTCGTCATCTAAAGACAATCGCCCTTGTTCGATCAGCTTAAGAACCGACAGGGCGACAAACATCTTGGATGTCGAGCCTATCCGAAACAGCGTGTCTTCATCGGCGTCAGTATTGTTCTCCACATTGGCCTTGCCGATGGCGCCCACCCATACCGGCCCGCTCGCTTCAACCATGGCAATGCTGACGGCGGGCACATCACTCTCAATAAGTACCTTGTCGATGGCGGCCTTCAGTTCATCCAGGGTGGACGGGCGCTCATCCTCCGCCTGCGCGCACGCCGCACCGGTGGCCAGGACACTCAAAGTGGCGAGCAATACTCGCGCGTACTTGCCGATAGTGTTCATTCGATCAATTCCCTTGCGCAGGCTTGCGCGTCACTGTCATAGCCACGTGCGTCCTACTTTGCACGGCACCGCGGATCGGGTCACGTCGTGCCTATCGGCTGGTCGGCGCCGGAGGGCATATCGGCCGCGTGCGCACGGACGGCCAGCACTTCTGTTTCGCACAGTAGATCAGGCCGACAGACCGATGCTGCGACCAACACGTTGGGGAAGCCTTCGAAGCCGGCCTCGCTGAACTTTTGTCGAAGGCGCGCGGCGTCTGCGGCATGCTTCACATAGGTAATTGCGCTGAGCACATCGGCGAAGGTGGCGCCCTGCCCTTTGAGCAGAGCTGCGACATTCACCAGCATGCGGTCGGCCTGGGCTTCGAAGTCCCCTGGATGCGCTGTCCTGCCCGCCTCGTCGATGCTCGCGGTGCCGGAGACGTGTAAGGCGATCTTGTTCGCTTCCACCACACGCATCCCTCGAACAAAATCGGCACCGTATTGCGGAGCCTCGTTCAGTGTAGGCGATGTCATCACACCTCGCTCGGGCGGGTTGGGCGCTCGGATGGCATGCAGACTCAGACAGATCCCGTGTGCCGGCGATACAGGCCCGCCGCCAATGCCGGTGCTGGCGGGAATCGGATCGACCCCGCGCGCCTCGAAGAAGGCGCGTCGGGCCCGGTTCAGGGCGTCGTAGTCGCGCTCAATGTCGCGGATATGGATCCAGGTGCGCACCACGTCGTGAAAATCCATTCCGGCGCGTTTGAGCAGATCCTCAGCCACCACGAACATCGCAAATGACTGCGAGTATGCATCCTCACCCTGCCCGCCCAGACCGCCTGCGAACAGTCGTTGCTCCTGGCCCAGGGTAACCCGCCGGGCCTGTACCGAGGCGCACTCGGGGCAGTCGCAAGCCGACTCGCATGCAATCGTGTCGATCTGCAGGCCTCCCCCGCTGGGAAAGACCGCGTGCACGGCCACCTCAAGGCTGGCCTGTCGGTTCAACGGAGGCTGCTCAATCTCAAGCGTAATGGGTTGCTCAGAGGGGGCTGCGCATGCCGCGAGCACGCGATGCCGCGCTGCGCGCACGGGCGCAAGGTCGCTCTGCAAGCTGCGCAGAAAGAGTGTCTCGCTCACGACCGAGGCGAAGCTCCCTCCTTCGGCCTCAAGCACACTTGCAATCGCCCGATAGACCGCCGCTGCCTGTTGATCTGCAGCCGGCACCTCGTTGGGCGGCTGGCAGGAGAGGAACAGTTCCCTGGCTTGCGCGCCTGCCACCCGGCGTAGAGCAATCGAGCAGTCATGCGCCGAGAGCGTCTCGGCGGGGGAATGGGAAGACATCTAATTCCTTTGGCTGCAAGCGGGGCTATCGGCGGATCGCAAACGGCTCAGACGGCGCCTCGCGGGCTGGCCCGAGGCCCTGCGGGGTTAAGTGGGATGGACAGTGCGACGGCGGGGACAGGCAACCCGGCGCGGCGCGCCGGGTCCCAAAACTCAGCAATGCTCAGGCATACGTCGCGAGCATCAATGGGCACCGCTGAAGAGCGGGTCTAGCACCCGTCGGACGGTAGTTGCCCGTCAGGCTGTGAAGAAAAGAACGACACCGTATCCAGGGGACCGTTCTGCCGGAAGCAGTTGCCACCGGCCGGTTCAACCTGGAAGTAAAGGATGTCCACGCCCGGGAGCGGCAACGGCGGTGGGTTCTGTCCATTGTCGGTCAGCCGGTTAGCGTAGATCAGGTTGTTGTTGGAGCCCGGGTCCGCCTGCGGAGGATCGTTCTCGCAGTTGCGGGCTGGATCGCCCAGATCGGTGGCGGTACACCAGCCCAGCACTGCGATGCCGGCGGCATCGTTGCCCTCGATATCGTTGCGCCCGATTACGTGGTCACTCACCCCCAACATCAGCACCCCATACCCAGGGATCAACCCAGCCTGGAAGGTGCCAGGTGGCGCCGGGTTCGGCAGATTGTTGCTGTAGATCGCGTTGTTCTCAATCACCCAGTTGGCCATCGTGGGCATCTGCGGATTGCCGGCCGCGTTCGGATGGTAGAGGCCGACGCCGACCGAGTTGTCATGAATATCGTTGTTCGCCGCGTAGACGTTGTTAGCGACCGTGATCTCAAGGCCGGTCGGGCTGCCGAACAGTTCATTGCCGATCACCCGCACGTTCTCGGAACCCGCGACCCACATGGCGGTATCCAGCGAGCCGTAGGAGACGTTGTTCGCAACAAGACCGTTGGCAGACAGCGTCGGGTAGATGCCGTTGTTCAGGTTGTTGACCGATTCGTTGCGAATAAACCGAAAGCCGTCCACCCAGCGGGTCTGGATACCGTTTTGCGGAAACCCCTCGACGGTGAAGCCACGCAGGTAAAAGCCCTGCAACTCGCTATCGCACTCGCTATCGCGGTACTCGCAACCGACAGGCGCTGCATAAACGCCTGTCTCCTGGCTCCCGGAGTGGATGAGGCGCACTTTGCCCTCTTCGCCCAGGCCGTTGTTCATCTTACCGACGAGGCGCAGATTTTCGGTGGAGACGCGCAGCCCGTACTGGCTGTTGCCCGTTTCCTCATAAGTCCCTGGCTCAACCAGAATGGTGTCGCCCGACACGGCCATGTCGATGGCCGCCTGGATCGACTCGCCCGGCGAGACGCGATGGATCGTCGCATTAGCGACGTTAGCGGTCAGGAATGCCGCGAGGCCGAGTGACGTCCAGAAACAGCGCAGGTTCATATTATTCCTCATCTTATCTGCTCCCCCACACGCCCCGCATATCGTTGATATGCCTCAGGGCATGCGCTGAGCTTATATCTTCCCCATCTACTCTTTGTAACTCGGATTACGCAGGCCTGTCAATTGCAGGCCTGTCAATTTAGGTGCATGGCAAACCAGCCCCGCGGCCGCCCGCAATCATCCGTTTGCCCAGCCCCCGGCCTCGATTGACAGGGATTCAGCCAGTCACCCATAATCGCCGCAAACCCGCAGTGCGACGGGGATGGGGGGGCCGCAGGGCCGTTTTCCTCTAC
>CBDUQI010000093.1:0-20710 GCA_965369325.1 uncultured Gammaproteobacteria bacterium | reverse complement strand
TGAAAACCCATCGGGATCCGATGGTCCAGTCGCACGGTGGCCAGCGGCCCGTCGGCAATATTCTCAGCATCCAGCACAATCAGGTCGCTGCGCTGTTCCGCTGCCTGAAACACCGTTGCCAACAACACCCCCTGCCCTTCGGGCGCCGAGGCATTGCGCGGGATAAACACCGGCTCCGACACCGCGTTGCCGTCGCCCGCGTCGTACAGGCTACGCTGGCCGGTGCGATGATCGATGTGCGCAATCTCATGGAAGATGCCGCCATCACCTTTGCTGCGCCGGGTCGCACAGGCGTAGTACCCGTGACGGTAAGTAAGACCGGCCCTGCGTTCGTCAAGACGCGGGAACTCGGCCGAAAGATCATCAATGTACTCACGCTTGCAGGTATCGGTGTCTTCATTCAGCTCGATGCTCCAGCGGCACAGCCGCGCGCTGGCCTTGGTGGGATCACTACGCTGCCCATCTGCACGCGGGAACAACGGCGCCTCCTCGAACTGCATCATGTCCGCAACAATGCGCCCCGGCTCGCTCCATGCGTTCATGGGATGGAACACAAAACAGGGGTCGGTCTGCACCCAGCGCAGATTTTCAATCGGATCGCCGCGACGCAAGATTCCCAGCCAGGTGCCTTTATCCGGCTCCCACGCGAACGGCGGGCCACCGGCGAACGCACGCTTGAGATCGCCGGTCAGCGGGAATATCGGGAACACCACGTGCTCGGCAGTGACGATAAAGTCGTGCACCATCGCCGGGAACGGCGCCTCAAACTGTTCGGACCGCACCAGTTGGCCGTCTTTGTCCACCACATGGTAGTTAATGTGCGGGGTGAAAAACCCGGTGGCGAAATAGCAAAAAAAATGCATCTCGCCGGTTTCCGGATCGATCTTGGGGTGTGCGGTCATCGCACCTTTCAGCTTGCCCTCATACCGATGATAACCGCGCGCGTCCAGTGACTGCGGGTCTAGCTCAAACGGGGCGTGGATCTCCTCCAGCGCCATCAGCCGGCCCGCGTGCCAGACGATGTTGGTATTAGCCACACCGGCGTCGGTGCCCAGCGCGGACTTATCGGTAGTCATCGGATTGCCGAATACGCCGAACAGCGCGCGGCCATTGGCCTGTTCAAGCTCCCATTTGGGCGTGCGCACCCAGCGGTTCAGATAGTCGACCTTACCATTGTCGAAGTGAAACGCGTGCACCATCCCATCGCCTACAAACCAGTGGTGATCATCGCGCGGGGCAAACTGGGGATTGGGTCCGATGCGGTAAAGAGAGCCTTGCAGATCGGCGGGCAGCTCGCCCTCAACCACCAAATCACGGGCAGTGGCTTCGAAGCGTATCGGCGCGTAGTTGCCACGCATCTGTGGGTGATCGGGGTATGGCGCGGCCATTGACGAGTCCTCCGCAGGCAATTAGAGGTCTACCTTAACAGAGTCACCTGCAGCGCCGAATACCGATGATAGCGGGTGGCTGACCGAACGGCCGGCCGCGGATTGCAGACGCGGCAGGGGGCGATGCCCTGCCTCGTCTTGATCGGGTTATTCGCCCAGCTCAGGAACGATTAGCGTCGCATGATTCCGGTGTTTCACATCCACACCAAACTCGCCAAGGCGCGCCCCATACACGGTGACGCCTGGCGGTGCATCCGTGGTGAGCAATACCCGACGCACGGTGGACTCCCCGGCGGCCAGCGTCACGCTGGCCGGTGTGTTTACATTGGTTTCCCCGGCACTGCTCACCTGCGCCACCCACATGTCGCGGGTTTGCGACTGATCCGAATGATTGGTAATGCTCACATTGGCAATCGCCAAGCCACCCTCGGGGACGACGCGACGATACAGGGTGAGCTTGGCGCTCACTAACGGCTCAACCACCTCGACCAGTTGATTGGAATCTACGTAACGCAACTCCTGAGTGAGCCCGCTGGGGAACTCAACAGAAAGATCCGTGCTAGTGCTGCTCGCCAGGCCAAAATGTGCGGTCAGTGTATTGCGCGACAAATGGCTGGAGCCGCCATCTACCTCATGCAACTGCGTAACGCCAACGGTCTTCGCCCGCACTTTGGCGCCAATGCCGTCGCGGTTGCTGAGCGTACCCACCACTTTAACTTTAAGCCAGTTCACCGCGGTCAGATCAACAAACTTGTTTTCGTACAGCGCATTTGCGCCAGTAAGATTGCTGAAGTGCATATCCACGTCGCCGTCGTTGTCGTAGTCCGAGAACGCCGCGCCACGGTAATAGCCCTCCGAGATAACCCCCAGGCTCTCATGCACTTCGGCAAAGTCGCCAGAAATCGCCAGACGATTCCGGAAGACGTAACAAGGATTAATCTGCGTATAGGCCGCGCCACCAAACAGTCCTGGGAACTGATCCTGCGGTACACCGCCATTGCACACCGTCAAATCCAGCCAGCCATCCAGGTCCAGATCAAAAAACCCGGCACCCCAGCCGACCAGACCGAACCAGCCCCAGATGGAAGAGTCGGCAGCCGCGACGCCAAACGTATCCGAGCTCTCCGTGAAGGTGCCATCACCGTTGCTGACGGCAAATTCATTTACGCCAATATCGGTGGCGTAGTAATCAAGCATGCCATTGCGATCGAAGTCACCCACTGCAATGCCCATGCCGGACTGGAACCAGTTAAAGCCGGTAAAGTCGCTGACGTCGGTAAATATCCAGCCGCCCTGCCCGTCCGACCCGTCGTTGCGGAACAATCGGTTTGGCACCTCATTCTGCATCGGCTGCGCCAGGTCGTTGACGATAAACAAATCCGGGTCGCCATCGTTGTCGTAGTCGCTAAAGGTGCTGGCCAGGGGGCAGCCAGTCTTGTTGATGTCACCGCTCAGATCGATCCCGGTTTGCGCGGCGATGTTCACAAAGGTGCCATCTCCCTGTGCATGCCACAGGCTATCTGGCGCGCAGGTAAGCGGGAACGGCACCAGAATATGGTTGGAGATGTGCAGGTCCAAATGCCCGTCGCGATCAAAATCGCCCCAGGTGGCGTGGGTGGAGTTCAGATCCTCCGCGCCAATTCCGGCGGCGCCCGCGACGTCAACAAAGGCCAGCTCACCGGTCTCAACCCACATGTTCTTAAACAACCGGTTGAAGCTGTTGTTAGAGGTAAACAGGTCCTGATCACCATCGTTGTCGTAATCCGCCGCGGTGACGCCGAGCGTGACGCTGGTGCAATCACTGGCGCCGGCGGCATCCGTGACCGCCGAGAACGAGCCATCGCCGTTGTTCAAATACAGCGGGTTACAGCCGACGCCCTGCGTCGTATACAGATCATCGAATCCGTCGTTGTTGACGTCTACCCAAGCGGCGCCGCCGCCGATCGGGCCGGATGGATTGTTAACGTGGATGTAGCGAACGCCGGCAGCTACCGAGACCTCCTCAAACAACATCTGCGCGTGGGCGGACAGTGGCACTGCCAGCCAGCCCACCACGATAGCTACCATCCGATAAGATAAGACACGACTCAACATAGCTGCCTCCTGGGAACGCTGGCGTCGCCCGTCGCAGGCCGGGCGAGTTTTCCGACACTCCCTTGACCATAGCACCGACTGCGAGAAGGCGCATCCTGAGATCGCCGCACAGGCGGCGTTGCGCGGGGGCCAACCACGACCTGTTCAATTTCGGGCGCGTACAACCTCCGTCATGAATTTGGTCTAACATAACGCCAACTAAGGCAACCTTGCGGAAATCCAAATGCAGGATGCGCGCAGCGCCATCAATCGACACAAGCTGGCTGAGCAGGTCCGGACGTTGTTCGGTGCCCACGCCCAGTACGTGATTGTTTTCCGGAGCCAAACCTACAATCCGTCCCTGTGCCTGGCGCGGCTTGAGCAACGAGAGTATTTTCCCGAGCGCGTAACCGAAGCCGCCGATCTACTCAGTCAGTTCAGACAGGCTTTCCCAGGCACGCGTAGCGTGCGGATGGGGCAGTACAGAATTTATCTGCACAGCCCCCGAAAGGACAGCCTCAGCAACGCTGCCCAAGAACAATTGGCGCTGTTGCTGAACAATTTTCTGTTTAACAACCTCAACTACCACAACTGGATTGAGGATGTTATTTACAACAGCCTGAAGAGCATTGATGCACTGGAAGCCGAATCAGAATCGCTCACCGACGAACGCTTCCTGAGCATCATTTGCAAGCAGTTTAGGGTCCGCGCGCAGATCTTCCGCAAAACCGACGATGATGTGATTAGCTCCGTAACGGATCACGGCACATTCGACCGTGAGGCGGTGACGGCTCAGCGCAAGCTCATCCGCCACGCGCTAGACAAAGGTCGGGTCATTGAAATTGACGGCCACGATCACGACCTGAGCGCTCTACGCGAAACCGGGCCGCCGCCGGCAGCAGAACAGTACGCCTACATTTTCCCGTTACGGTCCAAATCTCGTGGCGCGATACGCACCCGGCAATTCATGCTTTTGACCGGGCGGGACCTGTGCAAACAAAGTGTGCTTAGCATATTCAGTATCGATCAGTGCGTGGAAGAGTACCTGTACATGCGCACCCGCCTCGGTCAGCAACAGTGCCTGTACTGGCAGACCAATGAGCTCACCAAACTGGTCGAGCATATTGATGTGCAGGACCTTGATCATGACAGCCTGTTCGCGCAGTACATGCGCAACGTCGCCAGGTACGTCATTCGCTCCACCCAGGGCCATTCCCTTGGATATCTGACCTACGATGCGGCCAAACACGCGTTGCGGCGCGTGGTGATGACCAGCGACCACCAGGGGTTTGAAGACATCGGCAGTCGCGTCTCGCTCAGGCAATCCGAGCGATTCATGAGCGCTTTCGTCTTCAATCACGCCAATCGCTTGCCCGATCGAAGCTTCTACGTCAAGAATATCAATATCCCGAAAGACTTTGAACACCACGGGTTGCTGAGCGTCAGCTGCATGCGCAACAAGCTTATTGACCGTGGCAAAGTCACCGGCCCGAAGACCGTTTCGGAGATTGCGCTGGTTATTCAGGATCAGGAAATGCCGGTCGGCGTCATGTCGGTGGAGTGTCCGTACCGGGATGGGCTGGCAGGCGATCTGGCGTTTCTTCGCCAAGTCGCCAATCAGGCCTCCATCTATTGGAGTTTTCTGTTTCGCGCCAGTGATCAGATCTGGTTGCGGCGTAACCTCCAGTTGCAAGACATTTCGCACGAATTGCAAAAACTGGTACTAACACTGGAGGAGGGACCCACTAAAAAACGCCTGACCGAGATCACCACCGAGTTGGACCCAAGCCAGAGCTCCGAGTGCGAAGGCGAGAAGACATTGAGCGAACGTATCGATGCGCTCATAGAAGAGGAGACTGGTGGCAGTAAGGCAATGGCAGCAGACCTTGGCTCTGCCATTCGGGTACACAACCCGGCACATCACGTACTGCCGCAAGCCATCCAATCGGCGGCCGTGCATATCGTGAGAAACCTGCTCACCAATCGCAGACACTCCTCTGTGTTCAATCCCATCCGCGTGGTCAGTCGCGAGCAGTGGACGGGCACCGAAAACGTGTTGCTAATCCGGACCAAACTGCAAATGAATCTCCCAAAAAGCGAACTACGCGACGCCTTCCGCCGCCCGATCAGACGCGCAACGCGCGAGCATGTAGGGCTGTATATGATAGGTGTTATTGTTCGCACACGCGGTGGGCGACTGGACTTTGACCGGCGCCCAAACATCAACAGCCGATCGTTGGACATCTGCATCCCGTTCGGGCGCATTGGCAACACCGATCGTAGGAGCAGATGGTGAATCGAGTTAAGGTTCTGTTGTGCGAGTACAGCACACCCCTTCACGGCCAACTGAAGCAAGGTTTTTGCGAAGCGCTGGAAAGCGTGGATCTGCTGGCCGACATTGTGTCGTGCGAAGATATCGACGTGGCCCTTTCGACCTTGGGCACCGGCGAGTATGACATGCTGGTTACCGACCTTTCTTTCAATCGCCACGTGGCAACAGGATTGCAGTTTATCCGCCTGGTGAAACAACGTCATCCGGATCTGTGCGTGGTGGCATGCAGCGCTGGCGCGCCTACTGTGGATGAGATAAGAACCAATCAGCCCAGCTTTGACCTGTTTGTGCCCAAACGGGTTATTCTCAATCCCGGCGAAGACGACATGCCCCAGGTCGGCCAAGAACTAAAGTCAAAAATCAAGCGGCTGAGTGGCTTTGGACTGCGCCTTCGTGAGCACTCCATCCATGACCTGTCTGTATCCGGCGATCCCATATCGGAGATGGACCTGCGCTCGTTGGTCTCTCAAGTGCTGGCTAATCTCAGCGATGTGGGCGAGCCGTTCAGACCCAAAGAAGTCACCCTGACACCTATCAGCGGGGGTTACTCCGGCAGCCTAGTGGTCATGATGAGCATTCGGGCCGCGGACCCCAATCTGAAGTATGTACAAAGTGTTTTGAAAATATCGCTGGCACCGTGGGCACGCGACGAGATCGCCAACTTCAAACGCTACGCTAAATGGATGCTGCCCTCGAACAAGCGGGCCGAACTGGTAGGCGAAGGCAAGACCTACAAATTTGGCGCCGTTGCCTACGCCGTGGTGTTTGGGGGTGAAACGCAATTCTCCAACCTCACCGAGTACATCGAAAAATGCGATGTCGAGACGGTGGTTAAGTATATCGACATCATCTTTGATGAAGAACTGATCAACTTCTACAACAGTACCCGCTTCGCATCGGAGCTAACGGTTGGGCAGCACTACCGCACCCGGTACTTTCCGGACGCGAGGTACCAGGAGACCATCGACAAGTTCCAAACGGTGTTGGTGTCGGAATTCGGGGCGGTTAAAGAGGGTATCGCCTGGCGCATCGGCAAAGAGCTGTTCCCCGATCCGTTCCGGGTGATATTCTCCGGTCAGAACAAGCAGTTTAGCCTGTCCATCTGCCACGGCGACCTGAACTCGAACAATATTATTTGCGCCACCAACCACCGAGTGGCTTACATCGATTTTCAGGATACCGGACCCGGGCATTTGTTGCAGGACTTTGCTGCGCTTGAGAACAGCGTACGCCTGAACTGGGGCCGTAGTGCGGCAAACAACTTGCGTGGCAGCACGCCGGTCAACTTATTAAAAAAGGAACGGGCAATCTTGGCGGGGCGCAAACAACGCGCCGTAAAAAACCCGGGTTACGAGCATTTATGCAAACATCTGCGGCAGGTGGCGCGCACCAAGTTCCCCGAGATACAAGACTGGGAGTACCCGTTCGCCGTCGCCGCACTTAGTCTCAAACTGATGCGCATCCAAGGCTTGAGCATCCGCCAGCTCAGGCGCCTGGCGGCCTGCGCCATTGTCTCGACTCAGGATCTTGAGCAGAAGATGCTTTAGCAGGGCTTGCCGGTGATCGCCCGCCACTGCAGGCGGGCGATACGCAACAGTTGAATCTTACTGGCAGGTATTCATGAACACGCGCCAGCCCGTACACAGCCCCATGATCATGTCCTGACAGCCATCGTTATCAATGTCAATAAAGGCAAAGTCGTGCGGATCGGTATTGAATGCCTCGTTGTTCGGCCATTCATTGTCACGCAGCCCATTGCCCGCGCCCAGATTTTCAAACAAGACGAACTCGCTGGAGAAGCCACAGTTGGCGATGTCCACATCAATCGGCGCCATGCCGACATCCAGATCGCCATCGTTGTCGATATCGGCCGTTTTGATGTTGCCACCGAAGCCGTTGGTGCGCCCCGAAGGCGGGGCGGTGATATCAAACTGCACGGGTCCGTTAGCCACCTGCGTGGTGGCAATCGCCAGACGATCACGTGAATCTTTCACCACGTAGACATCGTTCATGCCATCACCATTGTGGTCGTACACGGTGAACATGTAAGGGTCTACGCCGACCACCTGCTGGTAAGGGTGGTTGTCAAAGTTACCTAGACCATCGTTGAACAGGATGTACACACCGTGATCGAACACCGGGTTATCGAATAGCGCGTTGATTTTGACGATATCGTTATCACCATCGCCATCCATGTCGTGAATCTCTGAGCTGGTACCGAAGCTGACCGTCGCGAACGCGCCCAGGCGATCTTGTTCGAGCGTAAAGTTACCGGTGCCATCGTTGATCATCAGCAGATCTTTGGTGCCGGTGGTGTCTTTGTAGTTAGACATATAAATATCGACAAAACCGTCGCCGGTGACATCGCCCACCGCGACGGCGCAGATTTGGATGGTGTTCACGTCAGCTGGCACGGATATCTGCGGCAGACGCTCAGACTCATCCGCCAGACCCAACCAGCGGCCCTGCCCGTCACGACCCAGATTCATGTACAGCACGGGCTGCTGCTCAAAGGTATTGCCAATCACCACGTCCAGCCAGGTGTCGTTGTCCACGTCGACAATCTGGACGTCGCGAGCATCGGTGAGTTTAGTCAAAAATCCAGGGGCGAAGCGGGCGGTAAAATCGATCAGCCGGCCATTGCGGTTCATCAGAAGAATGTCCTGACGCGGGCCGGCATTGGAGAACGGGCGCTTGCGCACAACAATCGTATCGTCCCATCCGTCTTTGTTCAGGTCACCGACGGCGAAGTCCTTTTCCTGGTCATCACCCACATGGGCAGTGCCATCTACATACGGCCGGATACGTAACCGGTTAGACGTCTCGGTAGTGAAATCCACCCACTGCGCCGAGGCTGTGCCCGCTGCGCCGATGGCTGCCAGCGCCATCACCCATTTGTACTTATGTAATAAACCAGGCATCTCTCATCCCCTAAATTATTGTGTCGGTCCCAACCATTAAACATACCGCCTAAATGTATCCGAATTGTATCGTACACGGCGGCGTCAAGTTACGACGTATATCCGCGTGAATCCGCCTGGTACTTCTCGCTGCAAAAAGTCGCATGGGCGTGAGCCGTTTGGCAATTGTACTTCGCCTAAAGGGGTAAGGGCGGGATGTCTCGCTCGACCCATGGCGGCCCAGCCTATAAGCACGGATTCTTATCCATCTGATGCGGATCGCCAGTTGCATAACGACATATAAAGAGGTCTCATCATCATGAGCAGGTTATTCAAGTCCTTCGCACTCCTACTAATCCTTTGCACCAGTCAGGTGTCGGCCGGGCCTAGGATGAACTTTCACTATGCCGACGGCAGTGTCCTTACCCGCGAGGTACAGGTTGTTCGCGGGCAGGCCGCGCTCAACGCCAACATGACAGGCGCTGGCCCCAGCATCACGCTAGATACCGATGTACGGTTGCGGGACGAGGTGACATTCGAGGAGATTTTTGTGGTGCTACCTGGCCAGAACGTACTGGCAGGTGCGTTCTTTAACCAGCTCAGCACGCTGGAAGTACCGTTTACCGCACTGGTGGGCCGCCCGTTGATCATGGCGGTGTTCGGCCCGGACGTGGGGCTCTCGCGGATCGTCCAGTTTCCGATTGAGGTCGATGATGAGAATCTAGTTGGGGTCAGTGTGTTGCACACGATCCCCTTGGATGCCGCGCAGGGACCATTCTTCCTGCTAGGGCTGAACCAGATTGCCGGGCTCACGCCCATCAACAATGTTGATTCCGGCGCACGCGTCGTGCAAGTACCACCCGGGCGGTAGGTGAGCGTTGCACACGGCACGCCATCACGAGTGCCGTTGTGTTCTGCGCTGCGCTTGGCGCAGATCGCAAGCCGGGTGTGCTGGCCTTCCCGCCAGCATACCCGGTGCCACCCAGGGTGTTTTTGATCGTGTGGTGCGCGCAGCGCAGCGCAAGTGTTACCGGGCAACGACCGCCTTCAGACAGGCTGCTTGCGCGGGTTCTGCTCAATGGCTTGAACCGGTGCCTGGGTGACACCGGATTCAACGTACTGCCCTTCGTCCATCGACGACGGCCCGACGGGGGCTAGCATCAGCATTGCCACGGCCAATATCAGGCGCCTGGCGGGACCGGTTCTGGGGGTAGGTGCAGCGCGTCGCATGTAAACCATCAAGTTGCCCTCTCTCATGTCTTCGATGGGCTCTATTTAAGCAACAACGAGCCCCGCGGGCGTTGCCGCCTACATGATGATGCTTGGGCGTAATGTGATGGAATTCAAATAAGGCCCGGTAAAGTCCGCCGGCGGCTCGCCTACTCCTCGCAAATCTCGCTTGCTCCGCTGGGCCCCGGCGCGGCGAAAATCAGCGTCCGCATGATGGCAAGGTCATCGAAGTCGACGTTGCCGTTCCCATCCAGATCGGAACTTGGGTCGGTACCGAAGAAATTGGATTTCATAATCGCAAGATCATCGAAGTCCGTATCGCAGTCATTGTCCAGATCCCCGTCACACACGTTTCCGAAGCCATCGCCATCGCCATCGCGCTGGTCAGCGTTGGCCAGATCCAGGCAGTTATCCACCGCATCGTTAATCCCGTCCTCATCGCTATCCCCAGCACGCCCATGTACCAGATAGGTAGTGTTGGAGTAGACACTGATGAGCAAATCGTCCAGCCCATCATCATTGAGATCGCCTACACCTGCGATACTGTTAGTGCCGGAAGTGGTACCGGTGCTGCCACCCGCCCCCTGAAAGGTGACGCCGACCGTACCATCCCCCAACGCCAGAGCGCTCAGCTCGATGCTGGCACCCAAGGGTTGATCGGTGCCGTAGAGTAGAAAGCTCCGCCTTGGAATATCGGTAGTACCGATAACCAGATCTGCGAATCCGTCGGTGTTGATATCGCCTGCCCCGGCCAGACCCGCCAGAAAACGAATGCCGCTATTTGCCGTTAGCTCGAAACCCTGCTCGCCGTTGGCGGGCGGGCGCAAATCGTTCAGCCGCAGCTCGGGGGGAAAACTCTGTTGACCCAATACGACAAACGTGCGGTCGTTGGATTGGATCGCAATGTCCTCAAAACCGTCGCCGTTGAAGTCGCCCAGACCCGCCAGATCCTGGCCCTGGAAGTGCCCCGCCTCGCCGTGCACAACCACGCCATCGCTGCCATCGCCGCCGTTAGCCTGCAGCAGTGACGACAACTCCAGCACCGGTGCAAAGGGTGTGTCCCGCCCAAACACCAAATAGCCCGCACCTGCATTGATGGCGGCGCCAACATCCACGCCAGACGCGCCGAAGAGCATATCGTCCACCCCATCGCCATTCACATCACCGACGCAGGCCACATCAACGCCGGTACGATCTTCAGCGTTAACGCCTTTGAACACAACGCCATCAGAGCCGTCGCCACCCAACGGGGGCGTGAGCGCGAGCAGTAGTGACTCCACCGCAAATCCATCACTCCGACCGAACACCAAGTAGGCAACACCCGCGTCGCTCTGATCTTCCGGGTCGGCCGCGGCTGCACCGATCAGCAGATCATCCAAGCCATCGCCGTTCGCATCGCAACCGCTGGCAACCGCGATCCCGGTCTGATCACCGTTCATCCCACCCGTGAGCACCACGCCCACGCTGCCATCGCCGCCATTGTCGGGCAGCAGATCTTCCAGCTCGATATTGGAGGGATAAGGTTGTTCGGAGCCGAAGACGATAAACACCTGATTGCTGCCAGGCGAGCCAATCACCACATCGTTCAGTCCGTCATCATTCAGGTCGCCGGGGCCGGCGACAAACCCGGCACGGTCTTCTGCAAGAAAGCCGTTGACGACGAAGCCTTGGGAGCCGTCGCCTAAACGAATTTCCTCCACCGCCTCAAACGCGGCACCCAGGCCGCCCTCCTGACCAAAGATCACATAAGTGCGTCCTGGGCCATAGTCGGCATCAAAGAACCTACCTGACGGTGCGCCAATGCCAACATCGTCGATGTCATCACCGTTGATGTCGCCCAGCTTTGCGATGGACAGACCAAAGTAGGCCAGATCGCCGGAGTTGCGGTTAGCGGTGATGACCGTGCCATCGGTACCGTCACCGCCGTTTTGCGGTGCAAGATTTCCGAGAAAGGGGGTAGGCGGAAACACCTGCGCCTGAGCCACGCCAGCGCAGATCAGTCCGGCGGCAACGACAACTTTGGGGGAGCAGGCAATCCGCACGGATTGAGCTAACACACCGGATGCGCGAGCGATCTCGCTCGTATTCGGGTTTACGAGCATCTGATTCCCTCCATTGGCAGCAATGTCTGAGCACAGTGATCATCCTCCCGTGAACCCGTCAAGGTCAAGCCGGGAAGGCCACAGGGGCAACTTAGAGACACACAGGTGGGTCAGCGCCGTTTTAGCGTGGAGCGGGTGGCGGGAATCGAACCCGCGTCATCAGCTTGGGAAGCTGAGGTTCTACCATTGAACTACACCCGCCAGGTGGCGCGTGAGACGAATTCTACACGCTCAGCCGCAGATGGGCTACGGCCCCACCGCAATGCTGAACTTCAAAAGCGAGCGCCGTGCGAGCAGCCGATCCGGCCGGCCCGTGCCGCGCTAGATAGCCTCACAACGCGGATCGGCTTCCTGGATGCCTGCGATCACCTCGCGGCTAATAGGAATAGGGTCGCACCCGTGGTCCAGCTCGCAGATCAGGTCAAACTTGGGCTGTGCCTTGATGTGACAGGCAAAGCAGTTGCCGCCGAAACGGTTCACCACATCCACAAAGCCGCGTTTGTGAATGCTGCTGCCCTGCTCCGATACCGTCAGCTCAAAGAACTCCCAATCGCGGGTGGCCGCGTTCCAGCCGGGACGATGCTTCACCATCACCTCGGTAGGCACCAGTTGCACCACAGAACCCGGCGGGTAAACGCCACCATCAGTGGACTGAGCGACGGCAACGGTCGCCGCCAGATCGCCCAACAGATTGTCGACAAAAAAGTGACGTACTTTGGTCATTTTTTTCAAGCACTGGAACGCCTCAGCGTCAACCTTCAGTTCCGGCAGATCGGCCTCAGCAGTCATCCTCACCTGCTTAGGCGCAACACCCATCTCCACCGGAGCACTGCTGGCCTCAGGCGCCAGCTCGTTTGCTGTCGTACTCGTGCCGGCATCATTGCCACTGCACGCCTGCAACATACCCAGTATCACGACGCTTACCACTGCTCGCCCCATCATGCTTTGTCCTTAGCTCAACAAGCTCTTTAACTCGACTTCAGGATCGCCCAGCGCTACCGGATCAACGATTTTACCGAACAACTTACGCGCCATCATAAACTCGCGCGGACTGTTCACCGCATCCGCCGCCACCAGCGTGTTGTCTTTAAGGTGGAACACGGCAAAGGCCTGACCCTGAACATCCCCGCGCACAACTTGCTGATCACCGTCCGCGCTGAACCCAACCATCTGCAGCTTTAGATCGTACTGATCGCTCCAGAACCACGGCGCCGAGGCGTAGGTTTTATCGCCACCCAGTATCGCATTCGCAGCCACCCGGGCCTGCTCCATCGCATTCGGCACAGACTCCAGCCGCAAGCGGCGGCCCAGGATAGGGTTCGGGTGATTCGTGCAGTCACCCGCCGCAAAGATGTCCGGATCGGAGGTTCGGCACTGCTCGTCCACCACAATGCCGTTGTGGCACGCCAGCGCGGCTTCATCCGCCAGTTCCACATTCGGAACAATGCCGATACCGACGATCACCAGATCGGTCTGTATGCGCTGATCGGCGCACAACACGGCGCTCACGTTGTGCTCGCCTTCAAACGCGGTTACCTGGGTATCGACCCGAATCTGCACGCCGTGCCCGCTATGCAGGCGTTGATAGAACTCGCTGATCTGCGGCGTGGTCACACGCTGGAGAATGCGCGGCTCCATCTCAAGCACGGTCACCTGCAGCCCGGCGGTCGCCGCCACCGATGCCACCTCAAGACCAATGTAGCCGCCACCAACGATGCACAACCGCTTGGCCTGCGGCATCGCCGCGCGGATCGCATCCACATCGTTGGCTGTGCGCAGGTAATGCACGCCCGCCAAGTCTGCGCCGGGCACCTGAAGGACTCGCGGGCGACTGCCGGTGGCGAGCAACAGTTTTTCGAAGGCCAGGGTCTCACCCTGATCGCTGGTGACGGTTTTGGCCTGCGCGTCGATGCGGGTGGCGCGCACGCCGGTGCGTAAATCGATATTCTGTTTCTCAAAGAAGGCGGCCGGACGGATGTACAAATCCTCCAGCACCTGATCACCGGCCAGATACTGCTTGGACAATGGCGGGCGCTGGTAGGGGACGTGCGACTCCTCCCCCAGCATCACCAGCTCACCTTCATAGCCCTCCTGGCGCAGACTGGCGGCGGCCTGGCCGGCGGCATGACCGGCGCCAATAATCACAATCGCTGACATCAATGTTCTCGTCGTTAGTTATCCCGGGCGCCAACACAGCGCAATCCCGGCGCTCTACCAAGGCAGTGCACCGGGTCAGCACCATACCATTATCGCCGGACGGCTCACACCGGATGGATCAGGGATTGAAGGGCGCGAGCGCTGTTAATCGGCCCCAGCGCAGCGGCGGGCGACTACTCGCGTAACTGGACCAGCAACGTGCCGCTGATAGCCAGCAGATTACCCACGTCCAGTGCGTCAGCCGCCACCCCGTTGCCCAGCATCTCGTTGATAATCAGATCGACGCGGCCGTCGCCATCCAGATCGCCGGGCGCCGCGCTGTAAGCGAGGATGTCGCCCACGTCGGTGGCGGAGTTGCCCAGCGCGCCGTGGATGTCTGTGATTCGCAAAGTGGCCGGGTCGGGCTGCGAGTCCTCATCCAGATCGATGAGTGCCGGCCAGCTACCGTTGCGCCCCCACAGCACGTGCAACTTGCCCGCGCTGGTGCGACCCTGCGGATCGGCCAGCGGCGAGGCAATCGCCAGATCGGCAATACCATCTCCATCAAAATCACCGTGCAGGGCAGTGTCGGCCCCGATCGCACCTGCCTCAGGGCCCAGGATGGTGCTCACGAACACGCCGGACGGCGGTGCGTCCACGGCGAAGTTCTGCCCGCGCAAGGCGCTGGCGTTAAACAGAACGTGGCCGCTGCCGGCGGAATTGCGGCCAGCCACGTCGGCGCGGATATCGCCAACAAACAGATCGGCGGCGCCGTCGTTATCGTAGTCCAGCCCGCCCAGCATTTCCTCGCCAAAAAACCGATTGCTCACCTGGCCCGCCACTACCGCGCCAGAAATCACGCTGATCGCGCCCGGTGCAGTGCCATCCGCCACCACCTCAAAACCGGCGGGCCAGGCGGCCGGCGTCGGGCTGACAAAGTTATCGTCCCAAAATACATACACCCGCCCGTTGGGGGCACCGCCTGAGGATTCCGCCGATCCGGCCGCGGCATCTTCAGCCTGTACACTGGCACCGGAGCGGCTTAAGGTCGCGGCCACCAGCACCTCCGCGCGGCTATTGGCATCCAAATCAGCAACCTGCACCGTGGCGCTGAAGTGCCAGCCGGCTGCGCCCGCCGGAGGCGAGAGTTTCGCCAGATTCCCCTGCAGCGTACTCGCGCCGAAGTCGGCCAGATCCACGAGGGTATTATTGGCCAGATGCGGGCCGCCGCGCACCAGCCAGGCGGTGCCGCGATTGGCCTCGCCGCCATCATCCGTTTGGTCCGCGCCCACCACAAAGTCGCTTACGCCATCGCCGGTGACATCACCGGTACGCATCCAGATACCCACCCGGTCCAGCGCGTTGGCACCGTGCAGGGTTAAGACGGTGATGTTCGCGGGCGGGGCCGCAAGATCAATGGTGTCACCCGCTTCGGCCAGCGTTTTGAGCTGCGCACCGCCCACCAGCACCGTCAGCGCACCTGCGCCAACCCGGTCTGGATTGGCGGCACGAAAATTCTGCCGGCCGATCAGCACATCACCAATACCGTCGCCGGTGACGTCATCCAGCCAGATCTCATCGCCCGCTGTTTCCTGCGGGCCCGCGCCGATGATGCTCAACACGCGGCCAGCGGGACTGGCGATGTCCACATTCTCACCAAACGCGCCGGTGCCAAACACGAGATGGACTTCGCCGGCCATGCTGCGACCCAGCGGCGAGGCCAGCATGCCGGCCATTGCATAGTCCATCAGGCCGTCGCCGTCGCAGTCGGCGCCGGCGGCCACGGGCACGCCTACGCTGCCGTCATTGTTGGCGCCAAACACCCGCAGCAATCCGTCGGACGGGCCGAGCGTGGCCAGATCGATCACGCCGCTGGTCGCAGGCGCGGGGGGCGGCACTACCGGGGCAGGCGGCGTCGCGCCGTTGTCGGATCCACCGCCGCATCCCGCCGCCATTGCGGCGCCCAGCACCAGTGCCAGCATGGCGGCCCGCCGAACGCGCCATAACGGTGAATGATCTGGTGGATGCTGTGATCCCGACATCGCCTTTCCCCGGTTTTCCCTCGCCTGGTTATGTTGACCCCGACCCGCGCGGAAAGTGCCTCTAGGTGGACCGGTGTGGCACGCACCAATCGCGCCATCCGCCGGTGCGCGATATACTCTGCGTCCCTCAAACTGCGACTATCAGCGGAGCCTAACATGCACGAGATGACCCAGTTCTACATTGACGGAAAATGGGTAGACCCGGTCACCCCAAACACGCTGGATGTGATCAATCCGGCCACCGAGCAGCCATGCGGACGTATCAGCATGGGCACCAGCGCAGACGTGGATGCGGCGGTCGCCGCGGCCGTGCGCGCGTTCGACAGTTACTCCCGCACTAGCGTGGCGGAGCGGCTGGAGTTACTAGATGCGGTTCTGGCGGGACTGAAGGAACGTCACCAAGACATCTCCACGGCCATCATGCAGGAGATGGGTGCCCCCTGGGACCTGGCCAGTGGCGCGCAGGCCGGCAGTGGTCCGCAGCACTTCAAAACCGCGCGCAAAGTACTGGAGAAATTCCAGTTCGAAAGCCAGAACCGCGACACGTTGATCGTGCGCGAGCCCATCGGTGTGTGCGGCCTGATTACCCCCTGGAACTGGCCGATGAATCAGGTCGCGGTAAAAGTGGCGCCGGCACTGGCAGCCGGCTGCACCATCGTGCTTAAGCCCAGCGAGGTGGCCCCGCTGGACGCCATGATCCTGGCCGAAGTGCTGGACAAGGCGGGCGTTCCGGCCGGCGTGTTCAATCTAGTCAACGGCGACGGCCCCAACGTGGGCAGCGCAATCAGTGGCCATCCGGGCGTCGACATGGTGTCTTTTACCGGCTCTACTCGCGCTGGCGTCGCGGTGGCGCAGAACGCGGCACCCACCGTGAAACGCGTCGCCCAGGAGTTGGGCGGCAAATCAGCCAATATCTTGCTGGACGACGTGGATATCGCCCGCGCCGTGAAAGGTGGCACTTTCTCCTGCATGCACAACACCGGGCAGTCCTGCAACGCACCGACCCGGATGCTGGTACCAAATGCGCACATGGACGAGGCCATAGCCGCCGCCAAGGGGGCGGCTGAGAAAATTCGCGTAGGCGACCCCGCGCAAGAAGGCATCACCATGGGGCCGGTTGTATCTGATGTGCAGTGGAACCGTATCCAGGCGCTAATCCAGCAGGGCATTGATGAGGGTGCGACGCTGGTCACGGGTGGCACCGGTCGCCCGGATGGCCTGGAGACAGGTTACTTCGTCAAGCCTACCGTATTCGCCAACGTTACCAACCAGATGAGCATCGCACGCGAGGAAATCTTCGGCCCGGTGCTGTCGATTATTGGTTACCAGGATGACGAAGACGCCATCGCCATCGCCAACGACACGCCCTACGGGCTGTCGGGCTACGTCAGCTCCGCAGATCAGGACCGCGCCCGTGCCGTTGCGCGCCGTATGCGCACCGGCATGGTGCACGTTAACGGCGCTGGCATTAACTCATTTGCACCCTTTGGCGGCTACAAGCAGTCAGGCAACGGTCGCGAATGGGGCGAGCACGGGTTCGAGGAATTCCTGGAAATCAAATCGATCTATGGCGCTGCCTGAGCACCCTCTCTATCCCCTTCATCTACGGCCCCCTGCTAAACGCGGGGGGCACTGACACCCCCATCGCGAAGACAGTCGTGCACAAGTAATCTGCAGCGCTTGGGAGCTGGATCACACCGGCCACCCTAAGCCGGGGCCCCCTTGAGGTGTCCGGATCGCTTAATGTGATGCGGCTCCAGCGCGCAACGCAGCGCTATAACGATAATACGCGTTGAACATGTCATCGGGGCGAGCGCTTGGATCAACACCTGGAGCATTTTCGGCAGCTCGCGGCGGTGCCGTTCGACTGCGCGGGCGCGACGGCACGGTTTGAGCGCGAGATTCGCCTCGCCGTGCAAATTCGCGAAGTCGAGCAGACATTTCTGGACCTGTTCGATCAGGGGCGGATGAATGGCACCGTGCATACCTGTGTTGGCCAGGAGTTTTCCGCTGTCGCCATCGCGGGCAGTCTGCGCCAAGGCGACTGGATCACCTCCAACCATCGCTGCCACGGTCATTTTGTCGCCCATACCGGGCAATGGGCCGAGCTGATCGACGAGCTGCGCGGGCTCGCCTGCGGGGTTTGCAAGGGCGTCGGTAGTTCGCAGCACCTGTTCGCCGAGGGGTTTCTCTCCAACGGGCCACAAGCCGCGCTGGTGCCGGTTGCCACCGGCATCGCGCTGCATCACCAGCGTAATAACAATGCCAACCTCAGCGTGTCGTTCATTGGCGAGGGCACCCTGGGCGAGGGCGTTTTGTATGAGGCTATGAACCTGGCCAGCTGCCTGCAGGTGCCGCAACTGATCGTCTGCGAAAACAACCTATACTCACAGTCGACACCACAAAGTCATGCGGTGGCCGGCAGCATCACCGCGCGCGCCGAGGCCTTCGGGTTGCGCGTGTTCGAAGCCGACACCTGGGACCTCGAGCGCCTGATGCGGGTGGCCGAGGAGGCCCTTAGTTACGTGCGCGAAAACGCATGCCCGGCGTTCTTGCGGGTGCGCACTTACCGGCTCAACGCCCACTCCAAAGGCGATGACGATCGCAATCCCGATGAAGTGGCGTACTTCCGCGGGCAGGACCGTCTAAATATGCTGCTGGAAACCGACCACTGGCAACAGGTGCGCGCACAAGTCCGCGAGCAGATTGATACGCACCTGAAGCAGGGGCCACAGGATATTCTGGATTTCGCCACTTACGCCGTCGACCAGTTGCCACGCAGTGAGAACGTGCAGCCGAGCGAGGTGCGCAACGAGAAAATCCGCCTCGTCAAAGCGCTCAACCGTAGCTATGCACAAGCCGCCGCGGACGGCGCCTACCTAATCGGCGAGGACATCGCCGACCCGTATGGCGGCGCATTCAAAGTCACCCGCGGCATCTCCCAGCAGTATCCACAGCAGGTGATCAGCACCCCCATCAGTGAGGCCGGGCTTACCGGGCTCAGTATCGGGCTGGCCATGATGGGCAACGGAGCCTATGCGGAAATCATGTTCGGCGATTTCGTTCCGCATATTTTCGACCAGCTGATGAGCAACGCCTCCAAGTTCCACCACATGTACGCGCACCAGATCAGCGCACCGTTACGGGTACGTACACCGATGGGTGGCAAGCGAGGTTACGGCCCCACCCATTCGCAGAGCCTGGAAAAATATCTGGTCGGCATCGACAACGTCGCGGTGATCGCGCTGAGCTCGTTGGAAGACCCGCACTCCACATTGCGGGCCCTGCAGCGGCTGTCCTGCCCGGCCGTCATCATCGAAAACAAAGTCGACTACGGGAAATTCCTCTGGCAAGGCAAAGACGACTACATAACTCAGAAGCTGGGCGGGCCGTTGGGGACGTTGTCCATCTCGCCGAGACAGAGCCAGCCGAATGCCACGCTGCTCAGCTACGGCGGCACCGCCCGTGAACTGGCGGATGGCCTGGACACGCTGTTCTTTGAAACCGACGTACTGGCGCAACTGCTGGTGCCCACGCAGCTACATCCGCTGCATATGGCGCCGATACTGGATTCGCTGTCCGTCACCGGCTTTTTGATTGTGGTGGAGGATGGCAGCACCGATTTTGGCCTGGGTGCCGAAATAGCGGCACGCGCAAGCCAGGCGATGCCGGGCCTGCGCATCGTGCGGATTGGCGCGCAGCCGGTCCCCGTGCCATCAGTCTCGGCACTTGAAGCATTGGCGTTACCCACGCTGGAGAATGTTATCGACACATTGCGACCCCGCCCGGAAGCGCTCCCCTACCGCGAGGCGTTGGCATGACCCAGGTATTCGTCAGCCGCGACACGGTAAACGATGAATTCGTGCTGGTAGCGAAAGTGCACGTCGAGCACGGCATGCCCGTGCACGAGGGCGATGCGATCCTGGATATCGAAACCTCTAAAACCGCGGTGGAGATGCATGCCCCTGCCGATGGCACACTGGCACTGAAGGTCAGCGAAGATGACGAGGTGGAAATAGGCGGGCTGCTGTTTGAAATACTCAGTACGCACGGCCAGGTGGAAGCCGTACACATCAATGCCGATGCCGAAGCTTCCGCGACAGCCGCCTCCATGCAATCGCCTACGGCCACACCACCCGATAGTGTGATCGTACCCCAGGCGGTACTCACCGCCGTGACTGGCGAGACGCCCACGCTACCGATCATCTCCAGGCCGGCACGGCAAGCCATGGCCGCACTCGGTGTGGTCGCCGGGCAATTTGCCGGCCGCGCCCATGTGACGGTAGCCGAGGTAAAGGCAATGGCCGGTGTCGTTGAGGCCGTACACCCACCCGCGACAACCAGACCCACCGGCGCAGCACCTGAACCGGCACCCGCACCGCGGGCGCCCGCCGAAACCACGCCCACCTCGCCTACGCTAGCGCCCCCGGCAACTGCGCTGGCGCACACGCTGCGGCGACGCCCCCCGCGCAAGCGCGCGGAGGTGGCCAACCTGACGGTGTACGGC
>CBDUQI010000092.1:0-20804 GCA_965369325.1 uncultured Gammaproteobacteria bacterium | reverse complement strand
GCGGTAGGCAGTGGGGCGTTGTTCGTCGAAGAAGGCGAGATGATCAAGGTTGATACACGCAACGGCGAGTACGTCTCCCGGGTCAAGTAGCCCTGGCGCCGGGCATTGATCTGCCAAACGGCGGCATCGCCGGCATCGCTAACAGGCATCCTGCAAGCATGACTGACCACCGAGCCGCTCACTGGCGCCCGCACGCCACCCGGCAAATGCTAGTTCATCGCGCGGCACTGCTGGCACAGATCCGTGAATTTTTCGCTGCCCGCCAGGTGTTGGAGGTAGAAACGCCCCAGTTGTCTGCGGCCGCCGGCACCGACCCTAATATTGCAAGTCTGCCCGTCACGTTGGCCGATGGCTGCACGCGGTTTCTGCATACCTCGCCTGAGTTTGCGATGAAGCGACTGCTGGCCGCCGGCAGCGGCGATATCTTCCAGTTGTGTAAGGTGTTTCGCGATGGCGAGCGCGGGCGCTATCACAACCCAGAGTTCACCCTGGCCGAATGGTATCGGTTGGGCTTTGATCACCACCAGCTCATGGACGAGGTAGGCGCGTTGCTGGCGCACCTCTCGCAGCAACGCTGGGGGCATTCTCAACGGCTGGCATTTTTTGACGTTCTGTATGCGCAGACCCAACTGGACCCACTCAGCGTGAGCAGCAATGCGCTGAGGCAGGTATTGCAGCGGCACGATGTCGCCGTGCCGCAAACCCTGGACGCAGCGGGCGGCCCCGGTACCCGCGATGAGTTAATGGATCTGGTGGTAGGCGAGGTGATCGGTCCGCGCCTGGGCCACGATCGCCCGTGCTTTGTCTATGACTATCCGGCCAGTCGTGCCTCGCTTGCGCGCATTCGCCAACCAGCCTCCGAGGCGCAACAGCGGGAGCGCCGACCGCAGCCCGCAGCCGTCGCCGAGCGGTTTGAGCTCTACATAAACGGAGTGGAACTGGCCAACGGTTTTCACGAATTGACCGACCCGCGTGAGCAGGCGCAACGCTTTGCCGAGGAGAACGCCGCGCGTGCCCGCGATGCTCTGCCCCCCATGCCGATCGACACCGCGTTGATCGGTGCGCTGCGCTCGGGGCTGGCGCCCTGCGCTGGGGTCGCGCTGGGTGTGGATCGGCTGATGATGCTGTTGCACGAGGTGCCGCATATCGAACAAACACTGAGCTTCGGGATCGATCGCGCGTAGTGACGGGGCGAGCGCGTCTGCTTTGATTTACAATGGCCGCCGGACTGGCACAGCTACACTGGCCAACCGTCGGTCAACTATTGGGGAACCAATGTCATCACCCTATCCTGAGCTTGCAGAGCAGCTACAGGCGCTGCTCGGGCCGGAGTGCGATCTCATCGCCAACGCGGCCAATTGCGCCGCGTTTATTTTCCACCAGGTGCCGGGTTTGAACTGGGCGGGGTTCTACCTGCTGCACGACAACGAGCTGGTGGTAGGACCGTTTCAGGGCAAACCTGCCTGCGTGCGCATCGCAATGGGTGCCGGCGTGTGCGGTGTGGCCGCACAAACCCGGCAAACCCAGCGCGTCGCGGATGTGCATGCGTTCGACGGGCACATTGCGTGCGATCCCGATTCGCGTTCCGAACTGGTGGTGCCGCTGGTGCAGGGGCCGCACCTGATCGGTGTGCTGGATCTGGACAGCGATCGGCCCGGCCGGTTTACCGAACAAGACCAAGTTGGCATCGAGCGATTGGCGCAGGTATTCGTGAAGTCACTTAAGACCGCCGACTGACGCCAAGGGGGAGGATGATGAGCAAACAAGTTGAGCGCAAAAAATTCACCGGCTTCGAACCCTCTCTGCCGGCGTTTCTTCAATTGATAAGCGACAACAACAATCGCGACTGGTTTGCCGAAAACAAACCGCGCTACGAGCAGGAGGTGTTGTTTCCTGCGCTCGATTTCGTCGCGGCAATGCAAAGCCCGCTAAAGCGCATCTCGCCTAATTTTAACGCGATACCAAAACGCATGGGTGGCTCGATTATGCGGGTGTACCGCGACACGCGTTTCTCGCCCAACAAGAGCCCGTATAAAACCAATCTGGGGATTCAGTTCCGGCACCAGATGGGGCGGGATGTGCACGCGCCCGGATATTACTTTCACGTTGATCCGTACGAAGTCTTTGTCGCAGTGGGCATGTGGCACCCAGACAGTCAGGCGCTGGCGGGTGTGCGCGGGGCGATGGTAGAGCGCCCCAGCGAATGGAAACGCGCCGTCAACGGCAAACGTTTTAAAGAGGCGTTCACGCTTGGTGGGGAATCGCTCAAACGGCCGCCACGCGGATTTGATGCAGAGCATCCATTAGTTGAAGACCTAAAGCGCAAAGACTACATCGCCGTGCGCCAATTGGGCCATGACACGCTGTACTCTTCCGAGCTGCCGGCGGAGTTGGCTAGCATGTTCCGTTCAGCCACGCCCTTCATGCGCTTTTTATGTACCGCGCTTGAGGTGCCGTTTTAATTATCTGATCAGTGCACCGGGCTTGGTTGCGGTGGTGGGGTGCGGTTACCGGCCACGGGTTTGCTGGCCTACTGGCTCGCCCAGACGCACGAGTTGTCCCGGTGCCAGTTGCGCGTCAAAGTTAACCGCGTCCCGCTGAAACAATGCGATCACGGTTGAGCCCATGTTAAACCGCCCCATCTCCTCGCCGCGCGCCAGTGGCGCCACCGGGTGAGCGAGTGCTTCGCTGGACCATTCACGTGGTGCTCGGCCGTTCCCAGGGGTGATCTCCCCCAGCCACGGGGTTTCGATGCTGCCCACGCATAGAGCGCCGACCAGCACCAAAGCCATCTGCCCCACTTGCGAGTCGAATGCGCACACCACCCGCTCGTTGCGCGCGTACAGCCGGTCCATCGATTGGCTGGTAAGTGTGTTGACACTGAACAGTCGGCCCGGAATAAGGCGGGTGGTGTGCAGCGTGCCGGCCAGCGGCATATGAATGCGGTGATAGTTGTACGGCGCAAGATATATGGTGATGAAGTGTCCGTGGACAAACCGCTGGCACAGCGCGTCGTTACCGCCGAGTAGTTGTGCCAGCGAGAAATCCCGTCCCTTCGCCTGCAACATACGCTGGCCAGTGATGTCACCAAACGCGCTGATGGTGCCGTCCACCGGGCTGATCAACACATCCTCCTGCGCCGCGATCGGGCGCGCCCCAGGCACCAGCTCGCGGGTAAAGAAATCGTTAAAACTCACAAAGCCTTCTGGCGCTGGGCGGGCCGAGTCGCCCATGTCGACTTTGAGTAGGCGTATAAAGATGCGGATAAAGGCGTTCTTGAACCAACCAATCTCGCTGCGCGTAAGTGCGTGCATCACGCGCGAGATGCCGTGAGTGGGTGCCAGCCATTGGGCAAAGGCGCTGATCGCCCCCTTGATGCCGCCGGCCGGCGTATCCTTAAGTGTCATTTGCCCTGCTGAACGCTGGCGGTGTACTCAAGCATGCGCCCGTCAGAAAACTCCAGTTGCATGGTGACGGTGTCACCCATGCCGGGGACCCGCTGCGCACCGTGAATCATCAGGTGCATACCGCCGGGCGCCATGCTTACCTCACCCCCAGCGGGAATCTCAAACGGGTCGACGCGTCGCATGCGAGCGACGCCGTCCATCATGCGGGTTTCGTGCAGTTCCATATCGCCGCCAAGATCGCTATTCATCGCTGTCACCTGCACTGGCTGCGAGCCCGCGTTGCGAACGGTGATATACGCTGCGAGCATCGGTGCCCCGGGCGGTGCAGCGCGCACCCAGGCCTCCGTGACAGTGATACCGCCGTCGGCGGTGGCGCCCACGGCCGGCGCGGCCGATTGGGAGCATCCGGCGCTCGCAAGCAAGCTCACCAGGGCTAGCCCTAGCGCGTTTGCGCGAGCGCGCCGGGCACGCGGACCGCGCCCACGGGACGCATTAATATCGGTCGGGGATTGGCTCATGTACGGTCTCTCCTTGCCAGGCGGGCGATTGCTCGCAGGTCGGCAGCAATCTGTTCGCTTGAATGCGGGGCGGTAAACACGGCGGCGATCTGCCCGCGCGGGTTCAGTACGAACAAAGCACTGCTGTGGTCCACCGGATATTGTCCATTCTCATCCGGCTCGCCCACAAAATAGGCCACGCTTGCGGCGCGGGCGAAGGTGTCAATCTGCGCAGCGCTGCCGGTCAGGCCACGAAACGCAGGCCCAAAGTACTCGACGTAGGTTTTGATTGCAGCCGGCGTGTCGCGGGCGGGGTCGACGCTCACAAATATCATGCGTGCCTGGTCGGCCTCTGGCAGATCCGCATTCGATGCAACCACCTGCTTCAGGATGCCCAGCGTCATCGGGCACACGTCCGGGCAATGGGTAAAGCCGAAAAAAAGTACGCTCCAGCCATCGGCCAACCAGCTTTCATCCACCAGCTGCCCATCCTGATTGACCAGTTGCAACGATGGTAGCGCACGCGGGGTGGGGTACACGGTGGCAGTTTGTACCTGAACGGTGCTCTGAGCACGCAGGTAGGATACCCCGGCGCCGGCGACGGCAGCCGCGACGAGCAGAAGGATCGACAGTACTTTGCGGGAAGTGATTGGCATCGGGCCGCGATTATCGCACAGGCGTTGTACGGTGCCAGCGCGCATTCGAAGAGGGGTGTGATTGCGGGTGCGTGGGCATGGTGATTTTGTGTGCCTTCTGTATCATTAGCGGGCTTGGCGCACGCGGCCGGTGCTGGCGTGCTTGTGCACGCGTTATTGCAGGGCGCCCTGGGGTGTAGATTTGGTGGACAGCGGATCAGATTTTTTATCAGCCACGGTGGCTGACGGTGTAAATGCGGTCGCCGAACAGTTGCATACGATACTGGATATGGTGCGATTTGCCACATCGCGGTTCGGGGCGGGCGATCTGGTGTTTGGCCACGGCACCGACAACGCCGTCGATGAGGCCACCGCGCTGGTACTGCATGCGCTGCATTTACCTCCCGATATTCCCGAGTCACTTATCCATGCCCGCCTGACTGGGGGCGAGAGGCGCCACGTGCTAGCGCTGATAGAGCGCCGCGTACAGGAGCGCTTGCCGCTGGCCTATCTTACCCAGCGCGCCTGGTTCGCGGGGCTGGAGTTTTTTGTCGACGAGCGTGTGCTGGTGCCGCGATCACCGTTGGCTGAACCGCTGGAGCAGGGGCTGGCGCCGTGGATCGAACGCCCGGACCGCGTGCGTTCGGTGCTGGATCTGTGTACCGGCAGTGGCTGCATTGGCATTGCCAGCGCGTTTGTCTTTGGTGAGGCGACAGTGGATCTGGCCGATGTCTCCACAGATGCGCTGGACGTGGCGGCGATTAACATCGAGCGCTTCGCCCTGGAGGAGCGTGTCAGCACCGTGCAAAGCGATGTGTTCGCCGGACTGCAGGGCCGTCGCTATGACCTCATTCTGTGCAACCCACCGTATGTACCGCAAGAGGAGTTTGACCGCTTACCAGCGGAGTACTCCCATGAGCCTGGCAATGGCCTGCTCGCGGGCGAGGATGGCTTGGCTATCGTGCGCGAGATACTGGAGCAGGCGCACCAACACCTGACCGACGACGGCCTGCTGGTGGTTGAGGTAGGCGATACCGCCTCGGTGGTTAGCGCTACCTGGCCCCAGCTGCCGTTTATCTGGCTGGACTTTGAGCGTGGCGGCAGCGGCGTGTTCGCGCTGCACGCGATGGATACTAAACTGATGCGCAAGGATGAGCTGACCGCACCCACACATCGCGGGCGGGAGCACTAAAGATGTCGGGCAATACCATCGGGCGTTTGTTTACACTAACCAGCTGTGGTGAAAGTCACGGCCCGGCGCTGGCTGGCATTGTTGATGGCTGCCCGCCTGGCATGCCACTGTGCGAGGCCGATATTCAGGGTGAGTTGGAGCGGCGGCGGCCGGGTAAGTCGCGCCACGTCACCCAACGGCGCGAGCCCGACGAAGTGCGGATTCTCTCGGGGGTATTTGAAGGGCTCACCACCGGTACCCCCATCGGCTTGCTGATCGAGAACCAGGATGCCCGCTCGCGTGATTACGAGAAAATCAAAAGCCGCTTCCGGCCGGGCCATGCCGACTACACTTATCAACATAAATACGGGCTGCGTGACTACCGTGGGGGCGGTCGCTCATCCGCAAGAGAAACTGCCATGCGGGTGGCTGGCGGCGCAATCGCGCGCAAGTATCTAAAGGAGCGCCTGGGAATCCGCATCCACGGGTATCTGGCGCAGCTTGGGCCGATTACCCTGGCGGGTGATGCGCCCGATCAGGTGGATGACAACCCGTTTTTTTGCGCCGAGCCGGCGCGCGTGCCCGAGTTGGAAGCCTACATGGATGCCCTGCGCAAAGAGGGCAACTCGGTGGGGGCGATTATCCGCGTTGTGGCAAGTGGTATGCCGGTCGGGCTGGGTGAGCCGATATTCGATCGCCTTGATGCCGATATTGCCCACGCCATGATGAGTGTGAACGCGGCCAAGGGGGTTGAGATTGGCGCAGGCTTTGGCAGTGTTCGACAGAAAGGCACTGAGCACCGCGACGAGATTTCACCCAGCGGGTTTTTGAGCAACCATGCTGGCGGTGTGCTTGGCGGAATATCCTCCGGCCAGGACGTCACCGTTAATGTGGCGTTCAAACCGACCTCAAGTTTGCGCCTGCCCGGCCAGAGCATCGATGTGGACGGCCAGCCAACGCAGATTATTACCACCGGGCGACATGATCCGTGTGTGGGCATACGTGCGACGCCCATTGTGGAGGCCATGCTGGCGCTGGTGCTGATGGACCATTATCTACGGCATCGGGCGCAAAATGCGGACGTTCGGCAAGTTTCTGATTAGTAAAGTAGTGTGATCGGAGGGAGATGCCCTTGGCAACGATATATGTGAACCAGTCGATAGGTGCCCGCGCAGGCATCTGCGAAGCTCATTCTGGTTGTGCGCCACCCGCCGTGCACCGGGCGCGAGGCAGATGAGCAAGCGGTTTGACGTAGCCGTTGTCGGCGCAACTGGGTTGGTCGGCGGCAGCATGCTCAAGGTGCTCGCGCAGCGCAATTTCCCGGTGGGCAAGGTTTACGCCGTGGCCAGCCAGCGGTCGGTCGGGCGCAAGCTGGCTTTCGCCGGCGGTGAGCTTGAGGTTCGCGGGCTTGATGATTTTGATTTTTCGCAGGTACAGATAGGGCTGTTTTCACCCGGTGCCTCGGTGTCCGACGTGTACGCGCCCAAGGCGGCGAGTCAGGGCTGCGTAGTGGTGGACAATACCTCGCGGTTTCGGTACGAGGACGACATACCGCTGGTGGTGCCGGAGGTGAATGCCGATGCCATTGCGCAGTTTAGAACGCGCAATATCATTGCGAACCCCAATTGCTCCACCATACAGATGGTGGTGGCGTTGAAGCCGATTTACGACCGGGTGGGCATAGAGAGGATTAATGTGGCGACCTATCAGGCGGTCTCTGGGGCCGGACAAAGCAAGATGGATCTGCTGGCACAGCAGACCCGCGCGTGGTCCGAGGGGAGTATGCCCAACGCCGGCGAGGTGCCATTCGCTTTCAATGCCATCCCACAGATCGACAGCTTTGAGGACAATGGCTACACCCGCGAGGAAATGAAGATGGTGTGGGAAACTCAAAAAATTCTGGGCGACGAGGCCATCGCAGTGAACGCCACCTGCGTGCGCGTGCCCGTGTTTGTTGGCCACAGCGAGGCGGTGCATATCGAAACCCGTGACCCGATCAGTGCCAGCGAGGCAACAGCATTGCTGAGCAAGGCGCCCGGCGTGCGGGTGGTGGACGGTGAAGGGCACCGGTTTCCGACCGCAGTGACCGACGGGGCCGGCTCGGATGAGGTGTTTGTGGGCCGTATCCGAGGCGATATATCGCATCCGAGAGGGCTCAATTTGTGGGTTGTGTCCGACAACGTCCGCAAAGGGGCGGCTCTGAACAGCGTCCAGATTGCCGAAATTTTGGCGGATCGCTACTTCTGAGCTATAGTTATGCCGCTAACTTAATTTGCTTTGTGAGCTTTTTGACCAGCCATTCAGCACAACACGGCGCTGCACGGATGTCGGCGGTCCGGCGCAATTGTCTGGGAGTACCCATGGCGCGTTTCTCTGCGTTATCGCGAACTAGTATCCAAATTCTATCCATCGTATGCACTCTGGCCTCGGCCAACGTGCTGGCATTGGGGCTTGGCGGTATTGATCTGAAGTCGGGTCTTAACCAGCCGTTGAATGCCGAGATCGAGATTACCGGGGCAACGCCAGAAGAGCTGCGCCGGTTGACCGCCTCGATTGCCACGCGTGAGACATTCGCGCGCTACGGTTTGGAATTTCCTCAGTACCTGAACTCGCTGGAGTTCCTGGTTTCCAAGAATTCCGTGGGTCGGGACGTGCTTCGCGTGCGTTCGCGCGAGCCGATGGACGAGCCCTTTGTCACCTTCCTGGTGGAGGCTGAATGGGCGCGCGGACGGTTGTTGCGCGAGTACACCGTGCTGCTGGACCCGCCGGTATATCTGCCAGACCAATCACCGGGCAGCGCACCGCTGGTGAGTACGCCGCGCAGTTCTACCTCACAACCGAGCAGCACGTCGGGTGCCGTGACCCGCCCGGCGCCGGCGCCGACGCCCTTTACCGCTCCGGCCGCAGCGCCAGTGGTGCAGGCACCGAGCGGCCGCGCGAACTCGGGTGCTGCGCCCGGTAGCATGACCGGACCTGTTCGCCGCGGCGACAGCCTATGGGGGGTGGCCAATCGTTCGCGCCCGCAGAGTGTCACCGTCAACCAGATGATGGTGGCGTTGTACCGGGCGAATCCCGAAGCCTTTATGGGCAACATGAATCTGCTGCGCCAGGGTGCCCGCCTGCGTGTACCCACTGAAGGCGAAGTCGCGGCCATCACCCGCAATGAGGCCTTCGGTGTGGTGAAAGAGGAAACCGCAAGTTGGCGCGGCGCGCCGGCCTCGGTGGCCTCAACCAGTACACCCAGCGGTGCCGCTAGCGGCACCAGCAGCGGGACGTCGGCACAATCGGCGGATCCCAAATTGAAGTTGGTCGCGCCTGACGGTCAGGCGGACGCTGGTGGCGGAGCCGCGCTACAGGACGCCCAAGCGACTATCCAGCGCGCTACCGCAGAGAATATGGCGCTCAACGAGCGCGCGAGCGCGTTGGAAGCTCAGTTGTCAGAGGCGCGTCGGCTGCTGCAGCTAAAAGACGCCGAGCTGGCGCAGTTTCAGGCGAACGTTAGCGGTGCCGACCCTGCCGCGCTGGCGGCGAGCACCGATCCGGCCACGGGGGTGGGGGTTGATCTTGAAAGCCAAGCGCTGGATGGCGTAACCGATACCGGGGCGGCAACCGATGGCCTGTCTGGCGAGGTGGCACTAGGATCGCTCACCCAGGACGCGCTCGCCGACGCGCAGAGCGAGCCGACCGCGACGATCGCGGAGCCCGAGCCGGCGCCCGCCAACAACACCAATGTGGTCATTCCGGCGGCGCCTGAGGAGGTTGGCTTTTTCGCTTCGCTCGTCAGCTCACCCCTGAAAGCTATTGGCTCGATCGGTATGTTGCTGGCGCTGATCGCCGGTGGCTTGCTGCTGCGCCAGCGTCGCTCGGATTCCGCCGCGGATACGCTGGAAGCGCTGGCCCGCGAGGACGACCACAGCTCTTACAGCGACTTCGACAGCGGCTTAGACCCGGTGATTACCCCCGCGCCTGATTTGCCAGACGTGGATGTTGAGGTGACGCAAATGCCCTCGCCCGCAGCTACTGCCGAGGTGGCGCAGCCGGTTGAGACTGGCATCTTTGAGGAGACCGGCACTTTCAAACCGGTGGATTTCGACGCCGCGCTGCATGGTGAGGAAACGCAGCAGACCGAGTATGTGTTGCCCGATTCCGATGATGGGGACGCGAATCTGGATCAGGCCGATCCGGTCTCCGAAGCTGACTTCCACATGGCCTACGGGCTGTATGACCAGGCTGCGGATCTGATTAACAAGGCCTTGGAGCGCGAGCCGGATCGTCGCGACCTGCAGGTGAAACTCCTGGAGATCCTGTTCGTGTGGGGCAATCGCGATGAGTTCCGCAGTACGGCGGCGCGCCTGCAAGGCTCGCTAATGGCCGGCGCCGATGGCGATTGGGACAAGATTGCCATTATGGGCAAGCAGATCTGCCCGGATGACGATCTGTTCATGGGCGGTACGGGCACAGAGGCGGACATAGATATCGACCTGCAGGCCAGCGCCGAGTCGCCGATGGCGGTGGATTTTGACGCAGAGGCCCCGAGTGATGAGGTGATCGATCTGGACTTGCGCGGCGCGCTGACCGAGGAGGGCGATGGCCTGCGCGAGGACACGGCGGTCACTAATATGAGTGATTTTGAAGGACTTGGCCTGGGTGATGATCTGGCTGACTCGCTGAACGAGGCGGCTGACTTCTCGCTGGCCGGCTTTGATGAGGATGAGGATGCGGATGGCACGATGCCGGTCAACAGCATGGAAGATGATCCGCAACTGCACGAAATCGCACGTCGGCTGGAGCAGCGGATGACGCCGGTCGAATCCACCGAGAACGACATTGGCATGTCGCTGGATCTGGGGCAAACCATCGCTCCGGAAACCGCAGAAAATCCTACGCTAAACGAAGCAGACTTCCAGTCCGATGGTGAAGGGGCTGGCGATGAGGTGTTTGGGGACTTCTTCGCCTTCACTGGCGTCACCGAAGATTCAGACGCGGGCGATCAAACCCAGCGGGCGCCAGACCTGGTGCTGGATGCGACGGGCGAAATGTTGCCTGAACAGCACACCGGTGAGTTCCCGATTGAACTGCCCGAAGATGACTTTGATATTGATCTAAGCGATCTTGCGGGCGGTGATGATGCCACCCAGCGCAGCGGCACACTGGCGGGCGATACCCAGGCGTTGGGATTGCCCCGCATGGATGACGGCGACTCGGATACCTCCGTGGTCAACGCGGCGGAGATGCTTTCCGGTTTGGGGGCGAGCTCTGAGATGACGCAGACCACCGAATCTCCGATGATGCCGCCGGCATCGCATGCCCGCTCGGAGAAAGATATCAACACGTTGCAGGCGCCCCTGCTGAATGAAGACGGCTTGCTGAACAGCAGCGATGCCACCGTCAGCACCAATGTGCTCGATCTGGACATCGGCGAGACCTTGCTGGACGACAAGCCCACCGTTCGTGTACCCGCTGCGGAGTTGGCGCTGCCGAGTGGTGAGGACTCCGGGCTGGATGAGGTCGGCACCAAGCTTGATTTGGCTCGCGCCTACATCGATATGGGTGATTCGGACGGTGCCCGCAGTATCCTCGAAGAGGTCATCATGGAAGGTGACGATACGCAGAAGAAAGACGCTGGCGGATTGTTGCAATCACTCTGAGCAAGCAGGGTCGCCGAGTCTTCGGCTACGCTTACCGCCCCGCTACCCAAGGCCCGCGTTCACGCGGGCCTTCTCGTTGGCGCCCCTAGCCGCCCGGAGTTAAGCGCATGCCTCGGATCGCAATTGGAATTGAGTACGACGGCAGCCGGTTTTGCGGTTGGCAGCGGCAAAAGGACGGTCGCAGCGTGCAGGCGGAGTTGGATCGGGCGCTAAGCCGCGTGGCCAACCAGCCCATCAGCATCACGGGCGCGGGGCGTACGGATGCAGGAGTGCACGCCACCGCCCAGGTGGCGCACTTCGATACGGATGCGCAGCGTCTGCCGCACAATTGGTTGCTAGGGGCGAATACGCATCTGGCCAAAGATCTCAGCGTGATCTGGGCAACGCCAGTGGATGAGGACTTTCATGCGCGCTTCTGCGCAGTATCTCGCAGTTATACCTACCTGATCATGTACCGGCGCGCGCGCAGCCCGTTACGTTACAAGCGTGTGTGCTGGGTGTACGAGCCGCTGGACGTGCAACGCATGCACCGAGCTGCGCAAGCGTTAGTCGGTGAGCATGATTTTTCCTCATTTCGGGCGGGCGCCTGCCAGGCCAAATCCCCGGTGCGCACCGTGAGCGCCGTGTCGGTAACCCTGCAGGGCGACTACGTGGTGCTGAATATCCATGCCAATGCGTTCCTTCAGCACATGGTGCGCAACGTTGCCGGATCGTTGATTCGCATCGGCCAGGGGGAGGCCGGTGAGCAGTGGCTGGGTGAGGTGCTGGCCCTGAAAGATCGCACCCAGGCTGGCATGACGGCCTCGCCCGACGGCTTGTATCTGGTCCAAGTACGCTACCCCGAGCGGTTTGCTATTCCCGCAACAGGCGCGGTTTGTTTGCCCTGACGGGTGGGTGAGGAAATTAGGGCCTCAAACACGCCCCCTTTTCGCGCAACTTAGGTATTATCGGGTGCCCGCCAGGGCTCGTGCTGTGGGCCGGATGGGGCAAGTAGCTGGATTTTTTGTATTGCCCGAGCCAGGCAACGGGATGGAGTAGCGCAATGAGTTGGTTCGACAGACTGATGCCCTCGCGGATCCAAACGCGGCGCCGCAGCCGGTCAGTGCCCGAGGGGCTATGGACCAAGTGCAAGAATTGCAGCGCCGTGTTGTACCGCGCCGAGGTCGAGCGCAACAGTCATGTATGCCCCAAATGTGCCTACCACATGCGGATTGGTGCGCGTGAGCGCCTGGCACTGTTCCTAGACCCCAACTCCATGGAGGAGATTGCGAGCGGGTTGGAGCCGGTTGATACGCTCAAGTTCAAAGACAGCAAGAAATACCGCGACCGCCTGGTGCAGGCGCAGAAAAATACCGGTGAGCGTGATGCCCTGGTCGCCATGAGCGGTCGCCTCAAAGGCAAAGACATCGTGGCCGTGGCGTTCGAGTTTAAGTTTCTCGGCGGGTCCATGGGCTCGGTGGTAGGCGAGCGATTTTTCCGCGCCGGCGAGTACGCACTGGCCAACGGCATGCCGATGGTGTGTTTTTCCGCCAGCGGCGGTGCCCGCATGCAGGAGGCCCTGTTGTCTCTCATGCAGATGGCCAAAACCAGCGCCGTGCTGGCGCGGTTGGCCGAGCAGGGTCTACCGTACGTCTCGGTGATGACCGACCCCACCACCGGTGGCGTCTCGGCCAGCTTGGCGATGCTGGGAGATATCAACTTGGCTGAGCCTGAGGCCTTAATCGGATTCGCTGGCCCCAGAGTGATTGAGCAGACCGTGCGCGAAACCCTGCCTGAGGGCTTTCAGCGCAGCGAGTTCCTGCTGGAGCATGGCGTGTTGGACATGATTGTCGATCGCCGCGAACTGCGTGATTGCATTGCCAACCTGCTGGCAAAGCTGATGAATCATAAGGCCCCGCCGGCACCGGTTGAGCAGGTTGTGCTCGCGGAGGCTGCGCAGGAGGAGCCTGTCGCGGACCCACCGGACGCCGAACCGAGCGCATAGCAGTGTCGGCCCCCGGGCTGAAGACATGGCTCGAGCGCATCGAGCGCATGCATCCGCAAGAGATTGAGTTGGGGCTGGAGCGCATCAGCGAGGTGCTCGATACCCTCTCGATACGCAAGCCGGCACCCAATGTAATTACCGTCGGCGGCACCAATGGCAAAGGTTCCTGTATTGCCTTTCTGGAGGCTGCGCTGCGTGCCGGCGGTTACCGATACGCCAGCTATACCTCGCCGCATCTGTGGCGCTTTAATGAGCGTATCAAGCTCTCCGGTGTGGAAGCTTCTGATGAAGACCTAGTGGCCTGTTTCGAGCAGGTTGAAGCGGCGCGGGGCGATATCCCACTCACCTATTTTGAGTTTTCCACGGCGGCGGCATTTGTCTATTTCGCGCGTACCAATGTTGATGTGGCATTGCTTGAGGTAGGCCTGGGCGGACGCCTGGATGCAGTCAACGCGATCGACCCGGACGTCTGCGTGCTGAGCAGTATCGACGTCGACCATAAGATGTGGCTGGGCGAGGATAGGGTTAGCATCGGACGCGAGAAGGCGGCGATTTTCCGCCGTGGCTGCGCGGCCATCTGCGGTGATTTGAACCCGCCTGACTCGGTGCTCGAGACCGCCGATGCGCTGCAAGCTCGCTTGCTGCGTATCGGGCATGATTTTGAAGTCGAACAGGTGGCTGACGGCTGGCTGTGGCGCGGGCCCCGACGCTCGCTCAGCCTGGATACGCCGCTACTGGCGGGCGAGTTTCAGCTGGCCAACGCCGCCTGCGCGCTGACGGCGCTGGATGAGTTGGAGGTTACCCGCGGGCTTGCCCCTGCGCTGCTGCGCAAGGCAGTGTCGCAGGCGCATGTGCCTGGACGCATGCAGGTGCTGGGCGGTGAGGTCTCATGGGTGTTTGATGTGGCCCACAACGCCCACGCGGCCGCGGCGCTGGCGGCCTATCTGCAGGCCACCCGCGACAGTTTTCCCGGCCGCACGCTGGCCGTGGTTGGCATGATGCAGGACAAAGATGTGGTGGCGGTAGGTAAGATTATGTCGGCCCAGATCGCGCATTGGATCTGCACCTCACTGCCGCGGCCACGGGGATGGCAGGCAGATGCGCTGGCACAGCAGCTGCGTGCGGTGGTGCAATCGCCGCTGGACACGGCGCCGAGCCTTGAGCAAGCCTGCGCACAGGCGCGGGAGATGGCCCGTCCAGGCGACCGGGTGGTGGTATTTGGCTCGTTCCTGACGGTCGGGCCGGCACTCGCTGGTATACTTAGCACCTGAAGTGCCCGGTCGGCACCCGAGCTGTTATTGGTGTCTGCTCATATGGATCGCGCCCTGCAGGAACGTTTAGTTGGAGCCACAGTGCTTGTGGTGTGCGCCGTTGTGCTCATTCCCTGGGTACTGGACGGGTCGTCCAACGGCGTGAGCGGCAGCACCCGCGCACAATTGCCGGTGCCGCCTAGCAACTCGGTTCTGCGCCGCAAAGTCATCGATCTGAACAATCCCTCCAGCGCGCCCCGTGCAGCCACACTAAGCGCACAGACGGCGCTGCCGGCTGATGCTGAGCCCGAGTCGCCCGCGCTCCCGCTCTCACGGCCCGAAGTCAACACCGATTCTGAGCCCCATGCGAGCAGCGACAGCCCCTTTGCGAACACGGGTCAAACCCCAGCAACCGAGCGGACAGCTGCCACCAAGCAGCCGTCCGCCGCTGCGCCACCCAAGGTGGCGGCCGCAAAGCCAGTGTCGCAGGCGCCTAAGCCAAAACGCGCAGCGCCTGCCCCGGAGGTGCCAGCGGTGGCGGTCAGATCCGCGCCAGCCCAGGCCGCGAGCTCCTCGCTGGATTCCTGGGCCGTGCAGGTCGGCAGCTTCGCCAGCCAGGACAATGCCGAGGGCTTGCAGGGGCGACTTAAGTCAAATGGCTACCGCGCCTTCACTACCCGCCATTCCACCGGTGTGACCACGGTGTTCAGGGTGCGTGTGGGGCCGGAGCAGGACCGCGCAGCGGCGCAGCGGCTGGCGGACCGTCTGAGCAAAGAGGGTCAGGAGGTAGCCGTGGTGCGCCATCCGTAAATGTTTGCATTTTTTTTGCCTTATAGGGGGCGCGTGAGCGCCACAAGTCCGGACAACTAATGATAGAATCTCACCGCCGTTATGATTGCCATAGATAACATAATTCTTGCCTTGATCGGCTTGTCGATGCTGATCGGTTTGTATCGTGGGTTTTTCCCCGAGGTGCTGTCCATCGTCAGCTGGGTCGCCGCCTTTTGGGTGGCCTGGCAGTTCTCGCCGTTGCTGGAGTACCGCCTGGAGGAGTACGTCTCCTCACCAGCACTGAATCTGTGGGCCTCGCGCGCTCTGTTGTTCGTTGGCGTGCGGCTGGTGGGCGGGCTGATTACCGAATTGATTTCTGTGGCGGTGGACAAGACCGGGCTTACCGGCACCACCCGTGTGCTGGGGATGATGTTTGGGTTTGCTCGCGGCGTGCTGATATTTGGCGTGCTGGTGATGTTTGCGGATGTACTGCAGCTTACCCGTGAGCCCTGGTGGGGCGAATCGGCACTCGTCCCTTACGGCGAAAAAGTAGCAGAAATAATTAGGTCCTCGCTGCCTGAGGCCATCGGCGAACGTCTGCCGGGTGAATCAGCGCAGGCAGGACAGGCAGAACAAGAACAGGATATCTAACACCATGTGCGGCATTGTTGGCGTCGTCGGCCGGTCTGCGGTGAATCAATCCATTTACGATGCGCTGACAGTGTTGCAGCACCGCGGCCAGGACGCCGCCGGCATCGTGACTGCGGATGGTACGCGCTTGAATGTGCGTAAGAAGAACGGGCTGGTCCGCGATGTGTTTCAACAAAAGCACATGACGGCTCTGCGCGGCAACATGGGCCTGGGGCACGTTCGTTACCCCACCGCCGGTTGCTCCAGTGCCAGCGAAGCACAGCCGTTCTACGTAAATTCCCCTTACGGCATTTGTCTGGCGCACAACGGCAACCTGACCAATGCAGATTCCTTATCGAACATGCTTGCGGAAACCGATCTGAGGCATTTGTCTACCGGCTCGGATTCGGAAGTGCTGCTGAACGTATTTGCGCACGAGCTGCAGCAGCTTTCCAAAACCGAGGTTCGCGCCAAGGATATTTTTCAAGCCGTACGCCAGGTGCACAGACGTTGTCGGGGTGCTTACGCGGTGGTCGCATTGATCATGGGCCGCGGCATCGTCGGCATCCGCGATCCCAATGGAATTCGCCCACTGGTGTTGGGCCGGCGCGACACCAGCGACGGACCTGAGTACATGCTGGCGTCGGAGAGCGTTGCGCTGGACGCCCAGGGGTTTGAGCTGGAACGCGACGTGGCGCCCGGCGAGGCGGTGTTCATCGACATAAACGGACGCTTACAGTCAGCCTCCTGTGCGGATCCAGCCCCTTACACGCCCTGCATATTCGAGTATGTGTACTTTGCTCGCCCCGATTCTATTATCGACAATATCTCGGTCTATAAAGCTCGTTTGCGTATGGGCGAGCGACTGGCGGAGAAAATCCTCCGAGAGCGCCCAGGACACGATATCGATGTGGTGATTCCGGTGCCGGATACCAGCCGCACTAGTGCCTTGCAGGTGGCGCATATGCTGGGTGCTAAGTATCGCGAAGGGTTTATCAAGAACCGTTATGTTGGTCGCACCTTTATCATGCCCGGGCAAAAAGAGCGCAAAAAATCGGTGCGCCAGAAATTAAATGCGATTGATCTGGAGTTCCGCGGCAAGACCGTGTTGCTGGTGGACGATTCGGTCGTCCGCGGTACCACCTCAAAACAGATCATCGAGATGGCGCGTGAGGCGGGGGCTTTCAAAGTTTACTTCGCCTCCGCGGCGCCACCTGTACGCCACCCGAACGTGTACGGGATCGATATGCCCAGCGCCAGCGAGCTGGTTGCCTTCGGGCGCAGCGAGGAGCAGGTGGGCGAGCACATTGGTGCCGACTGGATGGTGTACCAGGACCTTGAGGACCTGCAGGCTGCGGTCCATCACGGTCGGGCTCGCTGCGATGGCTTCGACACCTCGTGTTTCTCTGGTGAGTACATTACCGGTGATGTCACCAAAGACTATCTGGCCAGCGTGGAGACACGCCGCAATGATGCTGCCAAGTCCAAGCACGAGCGCCGCCGTAAGACACCGCCCGCCGCGATCGTCAAAGCAGTCTAGCAACCCCTCTGCCGGCCGAACCTGGAGAGTATTTGGTGGACACTCAGAACGTGGAGCCGATTTACGTCACCGTGGACGACCCGACTACGCGCGATCTGGCGCCTCAGTATCTGGCGCGCCGCCGAACGCAGGTCAACGAGTTGCGGGCGGCGCTGGGTGCTGGGGATCTATCTGCGATTCAGGTGGTGGCTCACCAGTTGGTGGGCTCCGGCGGAGCCTACGGGTTTGATGAGATCAGTCGGATTGCCCGAGAGCTGGAGGAGAGCGCTCTGCGTTGCGACCCAGAGGCCGTACGCGGTGGCCTGGCGGCGCTGGATAACTACCTGCAGCGCGTTCACGTGCGGGCGGGCTGATTGTTCGGTTGTGGCGGCCCCCGGCTGGGGAGATGCGTTATTTCGGTGCACGCCCGGTAATGCGCTTCATTCACGCGCAAGCATCTGTATTTGTGGCACAATGCAAATCGGTTGGCTGATGGGATGCAGCCTGAAGGGGAATCCCATGACGGGGAATGACCAAGCTGAGGGTTTAGCAGCGGTGTTGTCGACCTTCGCCCACGGGGATTGGGCGTGGTTCGGTTGTGCCGTAAATTGACATGAGAATCGCATTACTCGAGGACGACCTAGAACAGGCCCAGCTCATTATTCAATGGCTGGAAGGTGCCGGGCATCGTTGTATCCATCACGCCAATAGCGACGGGTTTTTGCGCACTGTGCTGCGCGAGAGTTTCGACCTCCTTATTCTGGATTGGCTGGTACCAGGCATGAGCGGAATTGATGTACTCAAGCGCTTCCGCGAAAGCGGGCGAGACTACACACCGGTGATTGTGGTCACGGCGTTGGACAAAGAATCGGACGTCGTAGAGGCATTGCAGGCGGGTGCAGATGACTATATGTCCAAGCCCGTTAGGCGATTCGAGCTGCTTGCGCGTTTGAGCGCATTAGCCCGTCGTGCACGCGGTGGCCTGACCGAAGACGATCTGCCCGAGGTGGAACCCTACACAATCGACAACGAGCGCAAGCACATCGCGCTGCACGGTCAGCCCGTTACCCTGACGCATCGGGAATTCGATCTCGCCGTGTTCATGTTTAAGAACGCCGGGCGCGTGGTATCCCGCGCTCACGTGTTGGAGACCATCTGGGGACTGAACAATCCGGACATGAACACCCGGACGGTTGATACCCACATGAGCCGCCTGCGTAAGAAACTCAACTTCCGCGAAGAGAACGGCTGGCAGCTGACGGCTATCTACCAGCATGGCTACCGGTTGGAGCGTTTGTCCGAAGTTGAGGAGGCCACCTCACAGGAGGACTGATCGTAGATTCGCGCGCTTTTGGGCAAGCGCTGAATTCACAGTGAAATAATTATGGCTAAACGCGACGCAACCAAGTCAAAAAGCGACGACAAAGTCAAAGGCAAAGAAGTCCAGGACGTCGAGCAGATTCGCGAGATTCTTTTCGGTGGACAGATGCGCGATTACGAGCATCGCTTCGCCCAGATGGAGCAGCTTTTCGACGACAAACTGCGTGCAGTTACCGATGAGTTCGGGCGCCGTCTGAGCAAGCTGGATGAGTACGTTCAGGGCGAACTCAAATCCATCCACGATACCCTCGCGCGCGAACGCAAAGAGCGTCGCACCGATTCCGAGAAAGGCGCTGAATACACGCAGGCGCTGCAGCGGGAGTTGCAGGAGCAACTGGCTGAAATTCAGGAGAAGGCCGACGAGGAGGGGCGCGAGATGCGGGCGGCTCTGCACAACACCAGCGCTGAGCTGGGCGAGGCCATTATGAGCAACCGCGATCAAATAGAAAAAAGCCTCAACCGCGAGGCCAACGTGTTGCACGACGAGAAAGTCTCACGCGTGGACATGGCCGAATTGTTCTCTGAAGTTGCGCTGCGTCTTAAGCGCGAGTTTGAGATTCCTGAAAAATAGGCTGTGCGGCGGCGCGCCGTACTACGCCAGCATCGGGTTGTCGCATTGAACGAACTCGAGAAAATCAAAGACATTCTGTTCGGCCACGAGAAGCAGGCGCTCGATGCGATTACGCGCCGGCTTGAGCGCCCCGAGAGCCGTACCGCCGATATCGCCGACGTACTCCCGCAATCGATTGAGCGCACCAGCGCGCAGGCACCCGAGCGGCTGTCGATAGCGTTGCAGGCGCCGGTAGAGGATGTGTTGCGCGAGTCCATCCGGCGCGATCCCAAAACCATAGCTGATGCGATTTTTCCCGCGATGGGTCCGGCCATCCGGCGCTACATTTCGGCCGCCGTGCGCTCCATGGTGCAGTCCCTCAGTCGCACGATTGAGATTGGTCTGTCGCCCCGACGCCAGGTGGTGTGGCGTTTGAACGCGTGGCGTGCGGGCGTGTCATTTCCCGAGTACGTCATGCAGCGCACGTTGCGCTATCGCATAGAGCACGCTTATTTGATTCAGCCCGGCAGCGGCTTGCTGATGGCCGAAGCACACCATACCCACAGCGCGCCTAAAGACAGCGACGCGGTGTCTGCCATGTTCATGGCGTTGCAGGACTTCGTTGGCGATTCCTTTCAGGTGAATGAGGGCGATCGCTTGCAGCGCGCGGATGTGGGTGATTTTACCCTTTGGGGTATTCACGGCCATGATGCCATGCTTGCCTGCGCCATCCGCGGTATTGCCGCACCCGCGCTGCGCAACGATCTGACCGAGCTGGTCGAAACCATGCACGTGCGCTATGGCGAAAAATTCAAAGCTTTCGATGGCGATCCGACTGGAATGACCGATGTCACTTTCGAGCTGGAACGCGTGGTGGACATCGAGCAGCTGGAGGATAACGTCGGAGGCAGCGGTCTGCGACGCATGCTGCCGCTGGTGCTGATCGGGCTGACGCTGCTGGCGGCCATCGCCGCCTTGTCCTGGCTGAAGTACCGCGAGCACCAGCGAGTTAACGCGCTGACCGATGCATTGCGGGAGGCGCCCGGCGTGGTGGTCACGCAGGTGGAATTGCAGGGCGGCGAGTACCGGATCGACGGGTTGCGCGATCCGTTGGCCGCCCCACTGGATGAGATTGTGCAGCGCGCGGGCCTCCTCGATACCGTGGTGGTCGATCAGACCGAGCCGTATCAGTCGCTGGCGCCGTCGCTGATTCTGCAAAGGGCCCGTGAGGTACTGGCGCCGGGCGAGGAGGTTAGCTTGGAGATGGACGGGGCAAAATTGCGCATTAGTGGCAGCGCCTCGCGTGTGTGGATAGAACGCGCAGTCGAGCTGGCCGTGATGCTGCCCGGTATCGAACTGGTG
>CBDUQI010000091.1:0-21059 GCA_965369325.1 uncultured Gammaproteobacteria bacterium | reverse complement strand
CACGCAGCCAGTTGATAAAGCGCCAGCCCCGGTTGCTCGGACAGCGCGACGGTGGCATCGGCCGCCGGGCGTCTAGCGTCACCGTTGTGCGGCAATGATGAGATTCGGTTACCCACGCACACGACTCCCATCCGGATCGAACATGATCGGGCTCACCACGTGCACCTCGATGTTGCCATCGCGCACCGGATCCGCTGCGATCAGCGTCTGCCCTTGCCACTTTTCGTAGCCGCCACTCACTAGCCCCAGCCCGATCCAGTGGCCCAACGTGGGTGAGTGGGTAACAGAGCTAATCCGTCCTTCGCCAAACCCGCTGATCTGCTGTGGGTGGCAAAGCAACGCACCCGCACGAAACTTTGCGTTGCGATCCACCGGCACTACGCCCACCAATCGCGGCCGGTCCGGGTCCTGCAATGCCTTGCGCTGGCTCAACGCGCTGCCAATGTAAGACTTATTTTTGCCCGCCATGCCCGCAAGGCCAGCATCCACCATCGTCGCCCGACCATCCAGTTCGTTGCCTGTCACATGGCCCTTTTCTATTCGCAGAGTGCCCAATGCTTCCAGGCCATACAGGCAACCGTCTACACGCGAGGCTTCACGCCACAACATCTCCATCATGTCGACCGCGTAATCCGAAGGCACGTACACCTCAAACGCACGTTCGCCGGAAAAACTGATGCGGGCGATTCGACACGGAACCTGCTCGCGCAAATGGCTTTGCAGCACGCCCATAAAAGGCAATGCCTCCTCGCCGACCTCATTCGGATCAGCCATGCACTGCGCCAGCACCTCGCGTGACTTCGGACCGGCGACGGCCACGGCAGCCCATTGATCGCTCACCGTGGTCACGTGCACATTCAGCGCCGGCCAACGCACGGCCAGCAACTCTTCCAGCCACACCATTACCTTGGCGGCGTGCGCGGTGGTGGTCGTCATAAAGTAATCGGCGTCACTCAGGCGCCAAGTGGTGCCGTCGTCTAGCACGATGCCATCATCGCGCAGCATAATGCCGTAGCGGGCTTTACCGATGGCCAGCTTGGCAAATGGATTCGCGTAGATGCGGTTGAGGAATTCCGTGGCATCCGGGCCCTGCACGGCGATCTTGCCCAGCGAGGTCACATCGCACAACCCCACGCTTTGACGCACCGTGCTCGCCTCGCGAATGTATGCCTCATCCAGCGATTCGCCCACCTGCGGGAAGTACCACGGGCGACGCCACAAACCCGCTTCGGTCATAACGGCACCGTGAGCCAGGTTCCATGCGTCGAGCGGGGTGCGACGCAGTGGTTTGAAATGCTGCTGGCGCTGACGACCAGCTAGCGCGCCGATACTCACCGGCGTGTACGGCGGCCGGAAAGTAGTGGTGCCCACCTCGCGGATATCGCGGCCAAGTGCATCCGCCATCAACGCGAGTCCCACCACATTGCCCATTTTGCCCTGGTCGGTCGCCATCCCCAGTGTGGTATAGCGCTTCAAATGCTCAACGGACACAAAGCCTTCACGATGTGCCAGGCGCACATCCGCACTAGTCACATCGTGCTGCGGGTCGACAAAGCACTTGCCTTTGCTCTGGCTCCTTTCCACCGTCACTTCATACAGCGGTTGCAACGGGGTTTCCCAACCGCCCATCTCCGGCACCGTCACCGTGACGGCGGATCTACCCAACGCCGCAGCCGCAGCGTTGCCGGCCGCCTCGCCTGAGCGGACGCAGTCATCGTCATTCCAAGTACCGGCAGCCGCGCCCGCCATATGAATTGCCCGCGCTCCGGGCGGTACCACAAAGCAGGCAAGCGGTGCATACCACTGCGGCTTCACCCCGCGGTGCGACATCAGGTTAACCACTGGCGACCACCCACCCGCCAGTAACAACAGATCGCAATCCACCGCGCCATCCGCGCGCCAGCCGGAGCCGTCCGCCGTCGCGACCGACACACCACTGACCTTGCTCCAACCCTGTGCCCGATGCACGCTCGCGCCAGTGCGCAGTTGCACGCCTTCGGCTCGCAATTTCGTTTGTACTTGCTCGCCTACCTGCGGGCGCGCATCCAACACCTGCACCTGCGCGCCAGCGTGTGCCAGATCGCAGGCGGTGGCCGCCACCGAATCGTTATTGCTCGCGATCACCACTTTATCGCCTGCCAGTACGCCGTACCGGTTTAAGTAGGTACGTGCGGCGGCACAATTCATGATGCCTGGCCGATCATTGTTGGCAAAACAAAAATGCCGTTCCAGCGCCCCGGTTGCCAGGATCGTCTGCCGCGCGCGCACGGTCCAGAACCGTTGCCGCGGCAGATGCTCTGAAGGGGCGCTGAGATGATCGGTCACGCGCTCAAGCAGCCCGGCAACGCCGCCATCGTAGAGGCCAAACGCTGTGGTGCGTGTCATCAAACGCGCACCGGCGGCCTTCAGCTCGGCCAGCAACGGTTGGCACTTCGCCGCATCCGCGCCCGGTTGCGTTAGCCAGTCCCCGCCCGCAAGAAAATCCTGTTCAACCACCAGCACGTCCAATCCGCGACGCGTTGCGGTCAAGGCCGCATGCAGACCCGCTGGACCGGCGCCGACGACCATCACATCACACCACGCATGCGCGTGTTCGTAACTGTCCGGATCAGGCTCTCGCGAGGCCTCACCCATGCCAGCGGCACGGCGAATAATTGCCTCGTAGCGCATCCACAATCCGGTGCCGCTGCCCCACTCGAACGGCGGCAGCCCCATGAAGGTTTTGTAGTAAAAACCAGCTGAGAAAAAGCGCCCCAACAGATTATTCACGGCGCCCAGATCAAAGCGAACGTTGGGCCAAGCGTTCTGGCCATGCGCCAGCAGTCCCTGGTACAACTCCTGCGTGCTGGGCCTTACATTCGGGTCGCGCCGAGCCCCCTGCCCCAAGGTAACTAAAGCACCGCCTTCTTCGACTCCTGCCGACATCACGCCGCGCGGGCGGTGATATTTAAAACTACGCCCCAACACCCATTGGTTGTTCGCCAACAAGGCCGAGGCGAGCGTGTCGCCCGGGTGCCCAGATAAGCTGCGCCCGTCCCACTGGAATGGCACCTGCACGGCTGCATCGACTAACCCGCGGCCGGCGATACGGCGCGCGGTCATTCCTCATCCTCCAGCATGGCCTGCACGCGGGCGTCCGCCGCTTTGACCCAATGAATTTCGTGGGTACGCGTGTCGCGTTTCACCTGCAACCACAAACGACATCCCTGTATATGCTGCCAGGTTTCTATTTGCACGCCGCAGATGTTCTCGCGCTGGAACACGGCCTGTGACCATGCCCGCATCGGAGCATCCAACGCAGGGTATTCAATCGCGGCATCACCCCCATACGCAAACTCACTGTGATCGCGCACGCCACAAAACGGACAGTTGATGCGAATCATGGCCACCCCACCCGATTAGCTATCACATGTGTTGATTGCTTACCCATGTAGTTTGGGATCCGGTCCGGCACCGCGCTCATCAAGATTCACGCCGCGATCAAAGCGACCAAGGTCGTGATTCGCGACTAATTCGTGCGGGCGATCGTTCGCGATCAAATCTGCAAAATACCAACCCGATGCCGGGCTGGCCTTAAAGCCACCGTAGTTCCAGCCGGCGTTCAGATACAGGTTATTCAACGGAGTTTTGCACATGAAAAACGAGCCATCCATGCTTTGGTCCGTCAGGCCTGCCCAGTGGCGCAGCAAACGCACGCGGCCCAGGCAGGGCATCACCGACATGGCCGCCTCGGCGGTATCCTGCACGATGGGCAGGTTACCGCGCTGAGCGTAGGACTTGTACCAGTCCAGATCACCGCCGAACACCATCCCGCCCTTGTCCGACTGCGAAATGTAAAAGTGCGCGCCGCCTACCCCAAATACCACCACCTGATCCAGCAGCGGCTTGAGCGGCTCGGACACAAATGCCTGTAGCTTATGCGACTCGATGGGCAGGTTGCCAAGGCCGGCCATCTGCCACAACCGCGAGGTGTTACCGGCTACCGCGAAGCCGACTTTACCGGCCCGGATAGTACCGCGTGATGTTTCCAGCGCCGTCACCTGGCCGCCTAGGCGGGTCACTCCGGTGACTTCGCAATTCTGAAGGATATCCACGCCGCGCTGATCAGCACCCCGTGCGTACCCCCAGGCGACCGCATCGTGGCGAGCGGTGCCGGCACGACGCTGAACCGCCGCACCGATAATTGGGAACCGTGCATCGGGCGCGTAATTGAGATGCGGCACCTCCTTCTTTAACTGCTCCAGACTCCACAGCTCGGCGTCAGAGCCGGTCAGGCGCATCGTGTTATACCGACGCGCTGCGCCATCACGGGCCCCGGGGCTGTGGAACAGCGAGATGTGCGAGCGCTGGCTGAACATGACGTTGTAGTTCAGCTCGTGACTCAGGTTCTCCCACATCTTCAGGGAATGCTCATAAAACTCGCGGTTACCCGGCATCATGTAGTTGGAGCGCACGATGGTGGTATTGCGACCCGCGTTGCCGCCACCTAGCCAGCCTTTCTCCAGCACGGCAATGCGCCCAACACTGTGGTGCTTAGCGAGATTGTATGCGGTGGCGAGCCCGTGCAGCCCGCCGCCGACGATTACGACGTCATAGTGCTCCGCGGGCGTGGGATCGCGCCACTGGCGTTCCCAGCCACTCTGGCCGGTTATCCCGTTCCAGAATACACGCCACGCGGAATAACGTTTCATTCGCCCCACACCTTTAACCAACGCTTGGCAACATACAATCCGCACGCGGGCGTGTAAACCGAATAAATCGCTCTAATGATCAGCTTAACTCTCGGTACTCGACCTCACAACGGAGTACCTCCCAGGTAGCAAGCTAGGCCGCGTCGCGTCAACGGCAAGGAGGAGTTGGCGGCCCCATCGCTCGCGCCACCGTCTGAGGACTAACGGGCGATCGGCATCTGCGCCGGTGCACGCCGAGACAACAACTCGGCACCGGTGTCCGTCACCACCAGGTTTTCTTCATGTACCATCATCTTGCCTGGAGCGTAAATCATCCCCGGCTCCAGCGTCAGCACCATGCCCACCTCCAGGCGTGTCTTGTCCCAGTGAGTGTTGGAGGGCGGTTCGGTTAACTGCAAACCCAGACCGTGCCCGTATCGGCCGACCGATTCACCCTGTGCGCCGTCCGCCTTCATCACATTGTTCATCGCGTGAAACACATCCGTGCAGCGCTGCCCGGGCTTCACCGCTTCCAACCCGGCTTCAGTCGCCTCCCACACCACTTCGTAAGCCCGTCGCGATAAATCATCAACAGCCCCGAACCCGTAGTTGCGGTCGAAATCGCAGTAGTAGCCATCGTAGGTACAACCGGTATCCAGAATGAGTACATCCCGGTCCTGCAAGCGCCGTCCGCTCGGGGGCGAGATGATGTCGTCGTAGCCGCACTCCCCGGCGGCGCCTACCAGATAGGCAACGTCGTCCACGCCGGCGTTCAGGCACGCAATCTTGAACGCTTTGAAAATCTCATCGTCGCCCATTCCGATATGAACAAAATCAAACAGACGCTCGAACACCCCCGACACGCGTTGGGCGAGGTAGCGCATTTTTGCGATCTCTGCCGGCGACTTGACCATTCGCAAAGTGCGCATGATGTGCGTGGCGTCCGCGAAGCCTGCCTGATGCCTCTTTAGTGCGGCCTCGACATCACGAAAGTCATTAAGCGGCATACGCACGAATGTCTCGCGCCCCTGGTTGATGCCGATCGCCGCCGGTGGCTGCCCACAGGTCTGTACTAATGCTTCAATGAGCAGAGATACGCCATCGTCAACCGCATGCGGCGACGACCAGCTGCGAATGTCCTCCACCCAGCCGCTAGCCATGCAATTCACGCCAATCTCGGGGATCACGGCCACCGGCTTTCCGCTGGCCGGAAGAATCACAAACCAGGGGCGTGTCGGACTCTGCCAGAACTGTGTATGGAAACCAGTAAAGTAGTGAATATCGTGTTCGGTGGTCAGCAGGATGGCGCACAGATTGTCGGCCGCCATCATCGACTGCGCCCTCGCGAGACGCGCCACAAACTCCTCTGTTCGGAAGCCTCTAGGGGGTACGGAAACTACTGACATAACCGTCCTTTGCTTGCATCGCGCAGCGGCACACCTGCCGCGCGCGCCATGTCCCACGCCAACACCAGGTTGCTGGACAGTGCGGTCACCCCGGTGGCCGCTTCGATTTGCGGAATAATCCGCGCACATTTCATGTTGGTGCAGGCCACAAACACCGCGTCTATCGGCGTGGTTCGTGTCGCCACCATCGCCACCGCATCCTCGCGAATGCTCTGTGGTGAAATCCGCCCTACCTTTACGTCCTGATCTTCATCGTACGTGGCCGCCAGCGCGACCGTGATGCCCTCCTGCTCGAACCGGTCGATCATGGTCTGGCACACGTGCTGGCTGTACGGCCCAAGATAGGCGATGTGTCTGGCGTTAATCTGGCGCAGCGCGTTGATGGCCGCCTGCATGGGATTGCATACCTGCGCGCATTCACGCTGCGCCTGCACCAAGGCCTGAATTCTCTCGGTACCGATGTGCAGTGCGCCCGAAGTGCAGGCGTACCCGATCGAGTGGAAGCGACTGGTGGTGGGAAACAACGACACCGTACGCCCCACATGCCCCTCCATCTCCTGCAAAGTCTCCACCGTCACCTCGTTAACAAACGGAATACGGTTAACCAGCAGACTCACCGGCATCTCAGAAAAATAGTATCGAAACTCGTCTTCAATCGTAACGTCGGACTGCAGCACGATGAGTCCGAGTTGAGCCACGTCGTTTTCGGGCAGGAGTGTGTACCTTAATCGTTGCATTATCGGCGCGCTGGCAAAATGGATTGATAAAACTCTGGGTCAGTAGCGCCTTCGGTGCCCAGCACCACAATCGTCGATTGCTGGTCGATGCCTGTGCGCGCCGCCAGCGCCGGATCTCCCTGAATCGCCATGAGCGCCACCAGGCCGCTGGCAGAACACTCACCAGCCTCTAACGCTGGCCGCGTGCCCGCCGGCGGTTGCGCCAGCCATCGCATCATTGGTACCACGCCTTCATCATCAATCGTGATGACGTGCCTTACGCCTTTTTGCAACAACGGCCAGGCAAGCTGCGACACTTCGCCACAGGACAGCCCCGCCATCAGGGTCTCTTGCGTAATGTTGACGAGACAGATCTGTTTGCGCTTTAGACTCTGGTAAACGCAATCCGATCTGTCCGACTCCACCACGATGATCGTCGGCAGCGCGTCCTTCCAGTGCGTCCATAGCGAGGCGATGACGGCACCGGCCATCCCGCCGCACCCCGCCTGCAATATGATGTGTGTGGGCACCTTACCTTGCAGCTGCTCCAGGAGCTCGCGGCACATCACCGAGTATCCCGCCATGATCTGCCGCGGCACCTCCTGATAACCATCCCACGAGGTATCGGAGACAATGTGCCAGCCCAGCCGGTCGGCCTGCTGGATGCAGGCCGCCACTGAATCGTCGTAGTTACCATTCACACGATGGATGGTGGCGCCAAGCTCCGCCATGATGTCGGCACGCGCCTGGCTGACGTTGGTGTGAATAAAAATGTGGCATTGGATGCCAAGTAACTTTGCACCCCACGCCACCGAACGCCCGTGATTGCCATCGGTGGCTGTGCACACCACCAGCGGCTCGCTCCCGGTGTGCTGCTCTGCGAGACATTGAATGGCGTAAGACCCACCCAACGCCTTGAATGAGCCTAACCCGAAGCGCCCGGACTCGTCTTTGTAGTAGATCTGTTGTACGCCGGCCGCTTTGGCCACGTCCGTCAAGCTCACCAACGGACTCGCCTGGTACCCTGGCCATGCGCAAATACGCTCTTGCGCACGTTCGCAGTCGTTGTTTGGAAATAACCTGGCTGCCTCCGCGTAGGCGGCATTGTCCTGCGAGCGATTGTGAAAGTGATTAGTGTATGAATAAGACATTGTCAAACTCGGCGGCAGCGCGTGTCAGGCGGCCAGTTGCTGTAGAACCAAATTAACCCAGTAGCGGGCCCCGGTAAGCAGAATGTCGTCGTTAAAATCGTAGTGAGGGTTGTGCAGCATGCAACCGCCTTCGCTGTCTTGCCCATTGCCGATAAAGATGTAACACCCCGGCTTGGCCCTGAGCATATTGGCAAAGTCCTCAGAGATCGTCAGCGGCTCACACGGGAACTGAATGTTGGCCGAATCCACCGTCGCCAGCGCGGCCTGATAGGCATGTGCCGTTTGCGCTTCGGCATTCACCGTGGCATGGAACAAGCGGCAGTAGTGAAAGTCCACCTCGGCGCCGTGCGCCTGACAGATTGATTTAGCTAGTGCCCCCATTCTACGCTCGATGCTCTGACTGACCTCTTCTTTGAAGCTCCGGCAATCGCCCTTTAAGGTGATGTTACTGGGGATAACGTTGACCGTGCCATCGGTATGGATTTCGGTCACCGACACCACGGCTTGCTCGCGCGGATCGATGGAGCGGGCGACGATAGTTTGTAGCGCCTGAATAATCTCCGCACAAATAATCACCGGGTCAATGTGGTGATGCGGTTGCGAAGCGTGCCCGCCCCTCCCCTTGATCCGAATTTCGAAGTTATCCTCACCGGCCATGATCGCGCCGCTTTTCATAGCGAGCTGGCCACGCGGTTGGCCCGGCATGTTGTGCATGCCATACACGCCGTCCATTGGAAAGCGCTCAAACAACCCATCGTCCACCATCGCCTGTGCCCCCAGGCCATGCTCTTCGTTGGGTTGGAAAATAAAATATACAGTGCCGTCGAACGGCAGGTCGCACATCATCCGAGCGGCACCCAGGAGCATAGCGCTGTGGCCGTCGTGACCGCACGCGTGCATTTTCCCTTCGTGAGCACTGCGATGGTCAAAGTCATTCAACTCTTGGATCTTCAGCGCGTCGATATCTGCGCGCAGACCAATTGCCGAATGACTGTTGCCGCGGCTCAGCGCGCCAACCACGCCGGTTTGGCCAATACCCGTGTGCACTTCCACGCCGAATTCACGCAGTTTAGCGGCGACGAACTCTGCGGTCTGAGGCACCTCAAAACCGAGTTCCGGATAGCGGTGCAGATGACGGCGCCAGTCGCTCATCTGCTTGTGCAGTGCTTGCGGCGATAAGGGTTGCTTCATCACTAATAAGCTCGCTTTTGTTTGGCGTCACGATAGAGGATGTCGGCCAGATTAGCATCTGCCGCCTCGCGGTCGGCCTGCGCCTGCGGATCAAGATCAAACCCCGGACGATGCAGACACCGGCTGTCTGCACGCGGGTTGTTGCCCCGAACATCCAGCCAAAGGTTCTCGCCGTAGTTTTGCCGCACATGCGGGGGCATGTAGGACTGCATCGCAAACCCGATCCTGCGCTCCGCGCTGCGATTGGGTTGGGACCCATGCACGATCTGCGCATGATGCAACGACATCTGCCCCGGTCGCAGTATCAGGTCGACTGCCTTGGATTCGTCCACCTCTCGTACCACCTGCCCGCGGGTCAGGATATTGTCCTCTCCGAAGGTGTCTTCGTGCCGCCGGATGTGGCCCTGATGGGAGCCGGGAATCATGCTCATGCAACCGGTCTGCCGATTGCTTGGCGACAGCGCTAGCCATGGGGTCACAAAATCGTTGACGTTCATCGCCATATAGGTCGCATCCTGATGCCAGCTGACAAAGTGCGCCGATTGCGCCTCCTTGATGAACAACACCGTGGCCCACAATGAAATATCGGGGCCGATCAGGTCCTCCACTGCATCCAGCACAGCCGGGTGATGGGCGAGTTCATCCAGGCACTTGAACGACAGGTGCACGTTATTGCGGTTCTCAGCATTAGCGTGCTCAGGAAAGGCACGCTCTGCGGCTTCAAAGCGATGGCGATAGTCCGTCGCTTCGTCTTCACTCATTACATTTACCGGCGAGACGAAGCCTTGCGAATGATATTGCTCAATTTGTTCGGGACTTAGCAGCTTAGGCATCGCTATCTAGTCGTGGGTAGTTTTCGGGTTGTTCATGCGCCACAACAGGCAACTCATGAAAAATCCAAAAAGACTCAGGCAAAGCAAGTAGGCAAAGGTAATCTTATATCCGGCCAACCCTGGGTTGTGATCAAGCCAGTACCCGATCATCGGATAGGTAAACGCCTCGGGCAGGAAGCCCACAAATGAAGCCACGCCAATAGCTGAGCCTGTCATGTATTTTGGAATGTCTGACTCGGCGAACGTGGCATAATAGTTACCGCGCAAGGCGAACACCGCCAGACCGAGCACCACCATGTTGATCGCCACCAGGTTCAGATTTGAAATCCGCGCTGGAATCACCAAAAAAAGCACCATGCATACAGCGGCAATGGCGAAGGCGGCGATAATCACCTTGGTTGGCGAGCCTATTTTATCTGAGAGCATGCCACTGGCGGGTCCACCGATGGTTTGCAGTCCGTAAGTGCGTATCACGCCCATCAATGCGCCGAAAGACACCGCAGCCCCTATCACCCCGGTCATATACGGCGTGGTGTAGCTCTGGCCTGCGAACAAGCCGTAACCACAAAAGATGATCAGCCCCATCACCCAGACCTTTGGCATCGCCAGCGCGGTCTTGATGTTGCCTAGGATGGACTCGGATTGGCGCGGTTCCTGCTCCGCGTCGGTGAAGAAAAACCACACAGCTACGCCTGCGGCAATTGTAATGACGGCGGAGACGTTAATCACCCACATGAGCCCGATGTCCCCTTCCCCCATCATCTTGAACACCGCCAGCGTTAGCACGCCAATTAGCGAGGCAATCAGACCACGGCCGCCCTCCAGAAAGCCGAACAGCCGCCCCTGCTCCGACTTCTCCCCCAAATCACGCGTCGCTTTGATGAGTGGCGCCCAGAAGATGATCAGGGTGCTGATACCCCAGAACCCATACAAGAACAAACCGCCGACATAGGAGGGGAAGGTAGAGAAGTAAAAACCACTGAGCCCGGTGCTCACCAGCGAAATGGCCAGTAACTTGCGCGCCGGGAACCGATCTGCCAGCCAGCCTCCCGGGATGTACCCCAGCGTGGAAGTGATCCCGTTGATAGACTGCATGATGCCCATTTGCGTGTGGGACACACCCAGCGCCTCACGCATCGGATCATAGTAGGAATAGCGCAAAAAGGGGAAGGTATAGACCGTAGCGCCCGCCAGGCACAGCAACGCGAGCATAAACCACTTGTTCGTTTTATTATCAGCCATCCGAGCCCCGCTCTGGTTGGCCTCCACCTTACGAGTTCTGCCGTAGGTTTTGAAGCCCGATGGCGTGGCAACATACAACGCCGGCGCGGCGGTGTAAATCCTGAACCTGAGCTAATCACAGGCGTCAACTTCGCTACTGACTACTCGCGGCGGGCACCAAGTTCGAATCGAGTGATGAGCGAGTGTTACCAGTCGAACTCGGCACCTAAACTTAGAACCAGACGTGAGGCCACCGTGGAAGGCAGAAACAACGCCTGCGCATCGGAACTGGCCAGATGATAGGTCGCACGCCAGTCCATTGAGGCCAGCTGACCGGAGATCGACACCTCAGCGTGCTGATAAGTTTGCCCATAGGCCCGGTCCAGGTCGTAGTGCGCTGCCAGCACGCCCAACCAGTGATCGCCCGGCAATGCCACTGCGGTACTCAACGCGTAATAAGTACCCGGCTGAGCACTCCCGAAGACATCCGGCGACCAGCCCACGGTGAGTACATGAGCCTCATCGAGGCTGACGCTCGCCAACCATTCGTTATAGTCATAGTCCACCCCCGGCCTGGTACCCGGGTACAGGTATTGCACCCAGCTGAGGTCCAGCGCGATGCGATCGGATAGCGCGCTGCTGCGCCCCAGCATCACGTCGAATTCCCAGTTTGCCCCGTCCTGCGGGTCGCCCGCATCGACAAAATCGACATTGGAAGTCCACATATTGAGGTACCACCCACTGTCGTGCTCGACGGTGAGGTCGGCGGCCAGCGACGCCGAAGACATGCTCTGGGATACGCCCCGGAACATGGAATCCGTGGCCATCTCTAAATCACCGTAGACCTGCAGGGGCGCATCGGCGCTTGCAGACCTACAACACAGCGCCCACACACTGACGACAAGCACTGACATCGCAAGCCCGGGGCGCACGCCCCGCCCACAGGGCGCGCACCTTTCGCGTGCAATACGCTGATTTTCCATCCCGGCATCCTCCATGCTGCTGCGGATCGGGGAAATCTGATATCCCCAGTCCTACATACCGAAACAGAGGCACGGGCGGATCACCCGGCACAATGGAAGACGTTCGCCCTGCCCGGGCCGTTACCCGCCGGGCAGTGACGCTGTGCTTATTCGCCTAGGTAGACAGGTGCCGAACTTGAGCAAATACACTAACTGCGGCATGATTATGGCTTCTCCCCAGCGCGAGTTCATCGATTGTCACATGTGATCGCAATCGTGCTTGTTTCCATAACGGCTTTCGGCACGGTACACGCGCTTCTCAACAAACAAGACCCCCGCGCCGCGCTCGGTTGGATAATCTTGTGCATCGCCGTTCCGTTGTTTGGTCCCCTCGCCTATCTGTTACTTGGCGTAAATCGTTCCAGTGCGGTCCAGCGCATCACTGAGCTACAGGCGAGCATCCACGAACCTCCCGCTGAGATTACCGTTCTCGACAACGCGCTCGATCGTGTTACGGCACGTTTGAGCCGCTATCCCTGCACGCGCAACAATCGCGTTCAGCTACTGCAAAATGGCGAACAGGCCTACCCGGCGATGCTAGAGGCTATTGACAATGCCAGCCGCAGCGTCCTCTTATGCACCTATATTTTCGACTCCGATGATATGGGACAGAAATTTGTCGCAGCGCTTGAAGCATGCGTTAGCCGCGGCGTCGAGGTACGGGTACTGATCGATAGCGTTGGCAGTTTGTACTCGTTTCCAAGTGCCATTCGATCATTGCGCAAACGTGGCGTGCGAACTAGTCGGTTCCTGCCTCTGTTTCATCGTTATAGCTGGCAGTTCAATATGCGCAATCACCGGAAGATGCTCATCGTTGACGGCAGTGTGGCATTTACCGGTGGAATGAATATCGGTAACCGGCACATGGTCGGGCGGCACACGGCGGGAGTCGCAGAAGACACTCAGTTTCGGATCGAAGGTGAGGCAGTGCGGTCGCTGCTTGAGATCTTTGGTCGCGACTGGGAATTCGCGACGCGGGAAAGTCTATCTATGGATGTATTTGAGTTTGACCAGATCGGGCAGACTGCCTGCCGGCCAATCAGCGATGGACCGGGCCCCGATCTCGGCACTCTGCCAAAACTTCTTCTTGGTTTGATCGGGTGCGCAGCGAAGAACGTTACGATTGTGACACCCTACTTTCTACCACCGCCCGCCATCGTCGGCGCACTAATCGGTGCCGCGCTTCGGGGCGTGCGGGTGCGCGTCTTGATTCCGGCACGAACGAACCTTCCCTACGTCACCTGGGCCACCGAGCACGCGCTAGAGCCAATAACAAATTCATCCATCGAAGTATCCTTACAACCTGCGCCGTTTTCGCACACAAAAATGTTATTGATCGACGATGACTTTGTTCAGATAGGCTCATACAACATGGACACGCGAAGTTTACGTCTGAACTTCGAGCTTGCGGTAAACATCTTCGATCGCGAGCTGAGGCAAGAAATCGATGCGGAGCTTGAGCAACGATTTGCGCGCAGCAAACGGGTCGATCACTCTCATCGCAACACACGCAGCCTGCCGGCCCGCATTCGCAACGCCGCGTTTTGGTTATTCACGCCATACCTGTAGTGCCACGAGCACCAAGGGATTTGAAGCCCCCCAATGGCAAGGCGCAATTCGCAGCCTACGGGTCTGCTCAAGCGACGACTAGCCCCGCGCAAGGGCGGATTGACCGTACTTTTTCATCTTCATGGTTATGCGCCAATATATTGATGCCTATCGATGTAAAATGAATCGATCACTAGTGTCGAGCCAACGAATATGAGCAGAAACAGCCTTCGCATCGACCACGCGCTTGAGGATTACCTCGAGTCGCTCCTGCCTGAGGAGCCGGCGCTACTCGCGCGTCTGCGCGAACAAACCGCTCAACTCGAAGCCGCCGGCATGCAGATCGGCCGCGATCAGGGGCACTTTATGTGCTTCCTGCTGCGCTGCCTCGGGGCGCAAAGAACCATCGAGGTGGGTGTATTCACCGGTTACAGCACCTTGATCACCGCACTGGCGCTCCCGGCCACGGGTCGCATCGTTGCCTGCGATATCAATCGACAATGGGCCGAGACAGCGCAGCGATATTGGCACGAGGCCGGCGTCACCGACAAGATCGACCTGCGTATCGCACCGGCCGGCGACACGCTGGACGCGATGATCGAAAGCGGCGAGACAGGGTCGTATGATTTTGCATTCATTGATGCAGACAAAACGGGCTACGACGGCTACTACGAACAATGCTTGACGCTGCTGCGGCCCGGCGGCGTTATTGCGATCGACAACGCCCTGTGGAACGGCGCTGTCACCAACCCGCACGACGACACCGACGACACGCGGGCAATCCGGGCGCTGAACGAGAAAATTTCCCGCGATCCACGAGTAGAAGCTTATCTCGCCCCGGTTGGCGATGGTATCCACCTGGTCTGGAAGCGATAGGAAAACTGGCCGGATTTACCCAATTCACTTTAAGGTAGCAGATCAATACTTGCTTTACTGTTTTTGAATTCGGACCGGGCTGGTTTTTTCCGGGCGACGCCCCTCAATTGCGGCGTAAAATTCAGCACAAATCTCTAGGTCCGCATCAATGTCACCGCTAAGGTCGAGGCGGGTTTGCATGCCAATGCGTTTATTACGGTAGTCTATGAAGCCGAGAAATACAGGCACAGCCGCCTCCCGTGCGATGCGATAGAAGCCAGATTTCCACCCGTTTGCAAGGCTGCGAGTGCCCTCAGGTGCCAGCGCGAAGTAAAACGACTCCTGCGACTTGAACATATCGACGGCTTGCTGGACGGCAGATGTTGCTTCAGAGCGGTCAAGCGGAATGCCACCCAGACGGCTGAGTAAAGTCCCGAGTGGGAACCAAAACAGCGAGTGCTTTGCGAAAAAATGAACGCTGTTACGTGTAGCGACCACGTAGGTCAACGCCCAAAACGCATCCCAATTCGACGTATGAGGCGCCGCGATGATGACAGCCTTTGGCACGTCCGGCACACTACCTTCCAGTGTCCAACCGCCCATTTTTAGAATTAGCTTGGCTAATCCACTTAGCATCCGTCTTCCTTAATGGAGTTACAAGATTTTTTCAACTATGGAGCACCAATCGATGGTCAAGGCATGATTAGTCACTCAGCGCGGCTGCTATCCAACGTACTGCAAAAACTTCCGAACTTCCTTTTTGTCTGAAAATGTTGCGTTGATCTCCTCGCCATTCGAGTAGCGAACAATTACTTCGTACTTTTTAAACACTCCCCCACGCCCAGACTCATCATTACCATTAACGAAGTCCAGAGCCTCGACAATCGACCGAAACTGATGATCTGACCCAACCAGCGGCACGACGAGTATTTCATCAACCACCCGGTCCAGTGCTCGACTTAAACACTGAAGAAATTGATCTATCGATTCTTGGTTCGAACAAACCAGATTCGCTTTCAACAGCTCGCGTGATGAGTCTTCCAGCGCTTCAATGTTTCCAATCGTTACCTCAAACGTCTCGACAGGCGTTTGCTCGTTAAACTCAATATCAATCCCAACCGATTCGAACGCGGCCACAATTGTTTCGTAAGGAAACATTAAGACCTTGAATCCAACGGAGCGCATTTGGTTCAGCGAGCCATCGGTAAACACACCTGCGAGCACGGAACCTAGAAACGGTCGGTCCCACGGGTAACTTTCCGCAACTGGGAGCACTGCCCCTTGTATCTCCTGAGCCTTATTTCTCGAGTGCTTCGTATATCGCCGCCACGCAGCCTCAATAAATGCAGCCGGTCGGCCAATTTTCGTCTTCGAACCATTACGTTCGATCACGAAATCTAAATCATGGACGTTGCCGTATTTGTCCTCCCATGTGACCTTTTTCCCCGGTCTCGCGGGTTTTCTTGGCCCCTGACTATCCAAGTACAAATCTCGATTCGCGCAGAAATCACGCAGCAACGGCAGCATGATTTCCTCAAGGAGATTACCGACTATTTGTCCAAACTTATGCGACGGTGAAGCGGCCAATTAGTATTCCTTTTCGGGCGCTCTCGATAACGCGCGAGACATCGCTTACGATACCAACCCAATGCTTGACCCTGAACCAGATCCGGTGACGCCACTACTCAACCCACAGCCTCCCTTCCTTCAGGGGCACTCGGTGCTTGCGGTTTTTCCACTTAATGTTTCTGTCACGAATCTTCTCGAACGAAAATGAGGCGTATCCGGCCGACAGCGCTAGAGTGCCCAGCCACTCATCAACGGGCACGTACACGCCGTAGGGTGCGGAGTCCCCGATAACAAAACAAATCTGCGCATTTTCAGTGGTCACTCGGCGCAAAGCGCGCCAAACGCCAGCCAAATCAATAAAGTATGCGGCAATCATCGTATGGTAGGTTTTTCGCCCCCCTCTGGTCAGACGAACCTTTTCTAACTCTCGACAGACAGCTGAGATTTCATCCTTAATAGGGTCGATCAGTGGGTCGCATAGAAGTTCGTCCAATTGCAGTTTTTCGGCGGCAGAATGTTGCGAACACGATCGAATGAGCAGGTGCCGTACGGCGGACTGAAGATCGCCCCAACTGGAAATCTCCTGCCAGAACGTCATCTCCAATCGGGTAGCATCCGCATAATCATAATTGTTAGGGTACGGCGGTGACGTCACAACCAGATCAACTTTATGCGTATCGAATTGCGGATTTCGGGCATCGGTAAGCAACATTTTCGCGGTATTCCAGCCAAGCGCCGCAACGTCTTGGGTATCCGAAATAAGCTGGTCTATTTTCTCCAAAAATGCACTATAAGGCTCTGACACTTTTGCCTTCGACTTGTTAGGCAACACATATTGCCACTGTGCCGTTCCGACGCCACTGCACACCCTAAGAATGGCAGTTAAGGCAAGCCAGATTAATTCCCAAACCTCATCATCCGTCTTCGAACAAAGGTACGCATCCCGCATTGCCTCCAGCCGAACCAAGGCGGCGGGGTCATAACATTTCAACAACAACGGGGACTCGGTCTGTGGCTTGATTGACTCGTTGCCTTTCGCATCGGAGACGATCTTCTCAGCCAGTTCTCTCAACCGATCAGTGTCCGAGCATCGCACCTGTTTGGCCCGGGCTACTCGAAAAATAAATGGATGTGACTCAAATCCATAAGCGCGCATGCCAACACTCGCAGCCGCTAACGGCGCCGTTCCGCTACCCGCGAATGGGTCTAGAAATATCCTCTGCGCTGGATCAGGGACACGGTTCACAACTTCGCTGGCGACCCACTCTGCGGAAAACCCGGCCGAGTAGCGAAACCAGCGATGCACGGGCAGCTTCATATTGTCAATAAACGTCCCCGATCTTGCAGCACGGGTCTTGTCAGTCGTGTTTTTGTTTTTAGAGGTGTTTTTCGGGAAAAAACTTAGCTGCGTGCTCATTGCAATCCACGTATCGGTGAGTAATTAGCTAGGTTATCAGTTACCGACCAATGCAGAAACGTTGACGCCGAAACGCGAGCAGAAATTTTGAGGCTGCCAGCCTCCAGCGAACCTACAGGTTGCGGGGGCCGGCGCGATGAGAGATCAAGCTAACTCCTTATAAATCCGCTTGTTACTCGATCCAGGTGGCGTCCGCAAGCGGATTCTAGCGCCGTTGCCACCGTGAAAGCCCAACGCGTTCGAACGCCTCGGATGAGGCACCGATCCCGTCCCTTCTCGAGACCCGGCATATGGCTTATCCAAAGCAGGCGTACTTCGAATGCGTATCATGGGCGCCCGCTCTCGCTCGCCGCCTAGAGCGAGCAGATAAACGCTTGCGTCCCCAGTTGAAATCAATTTGCATTCGAAGTACATTTGACTTGATTGTAGCGTACGGCAGGCTGCCCAACCATGCTCGAAACCACCCACCCGGCCGGGGACCTGCCCCCAGAATTGGCGGATCGACTTGTACGCTACACCCATCTGAAACCGTGTACCACGGCGTTTGTGGACACTCGCACCCCCGGAAGCACCGAGAAGGAAAACTTCACCATCATCGGCCCCGGGGTTTCAGAAAACCCGGAACAGCATGTGCATATCGATCTCGCGCACGGTTTCAACATCGGCGCCACCCGACAGCCCCCCGGATGCGTGAATTCCCAGCACAGCCATGAAACGGCCGAGGTATTCATCGTTCATCGCGGCCGCTGGGCGTTTCACCTCGGCGAGAACGCAGATGACGGCACCGTCGAACTACTGCGAGGCGACACTATCTCAATCCCAACCAATGTGTTTCGTGGCTTCGAGAACATTGGCGATGAGGTCGGCTTCATGTTCGCAGCACTCGGCGGCGACGACCCTGGCAGGGTGATGTGGGCCAGGTACGTGTTCGAGCAGGCCACTAAGTTCGGTTTGATATTGTTGGACGATGGCAGTTTGATCGATACCACCAAGGGGCAGGCAATCCCCGACGGGCGAAAGCCGTTGCAAGTACCTTCGCCGGAACAGGCTGCCGGCCTACGCAGCATGACCGGCGCCGATCTGGAGCAATGCGTGGTACGGTTTTCAGAGCCGCAACTGGGATCCGATAGCGTGTTGCTGGCGCACGGTGCCCTCCTCGAACAACCGTTGATCGGGGCCGCGTGCCCCGATGAGAATATCTGCGAAGCTCCGCTCAATTGGCCACATGGCTTTCAGCTCAGGCGACTTGCAGTTGCTCCTGCGAGCCACACGCATCGCCATACTCGGCAAGAGGAGGAAGTGATCATGATGCATGCTGGCACCCTACGGCTGAAGCTGGATGATGGCAGCTGCGAGCTCACCGCCGGCGATGTCTTTACCGTCCCCATCGGCACACCAAGACAACTTGTCAACAACGGATCGCAGACCGCGATCGCACACATCGTGCGCGGCAGCAATCACCCCAAGGCCGCAAAACTCGCACTCGCTAAAGGGGTCCGGGCGTGATCACGGTGCTCAAACGCAGCCTCCGCGAGGAACCTACCAAAAGGTGACGAGAGAAGCGACGGCAACGATAGGCGAGTACCTCGCGCGTTTTGCAAACTCAAAGGGGTTGCCGGCCCCGAGGCGCCGGTGGACATCCTACGTATTGCGCGCAACAAGTGGTAAGCCTCCGATACCCGGAGACAGCGGTGGCCGCAAGTGCCGCCTTGCGCTGTGGGGGCTCACCACGATGGCCTGCTGTGTGCTCGGTGCAGGCTGCACACACCTCGCCACGTCTACTCCAGGCACGTGCACTAGCGAAAACACACGGTCGGCCACCACGTTGGCATCGATCGAAGTGCTCTCGGTCTCGCACCTTCGCGCCCGACCCTACGATGCGCAACTACGCTACCAAGGCGCGTTACCGCACGCCACTACTCACTCACCGCCACGGGTGGCATCGTACTGCTCGGATGGATTGCGCGTGTACGCCCGTGTTGACATACCGGCCACGCGCATGCCGCGCAGCGGCTACCCGGTGGTCGTATTCCTGCACGGCTGGATCGGCATCGACGCCGCGCCTGACTATGATTTTTTCCACCTCGATGGCTCAGAGTACGAGCAGATTGTTGATCGCTTTATGCAAGCCGGTTTTTTGGTTTTCTCACCGGGATATCGTGGCCACGGGACCTTCGATGGGGCACCTGCGGATGGCATTTTAGACATGGCGCGATGGGACAACGGCAGTTACCTCAGCCCAGCCCTGTACGCGATCGACACCTTGAATCTAATCGCTGCACTCGGTGACCTGAGCGTATTCTCGGAGTCTTTCGCAGGTTCATCGTTGCGGGCAGACCCCGCACGGCTGTATCTGATGGGCCATTCGCAAGGCGGCGACGTTGCCTTGATCACAACGGCGGTGGCTTCGGCAGGATCGACACTAGACCGGCACGTTTCCGCCACCTCCATTTGGTCGGGCACATTCGCGCCTCGTGTCCTCCAGCTTGAAACCTATTATCCGATGCAACGCACAACTCAGGCGTTCGTCTCGGGCGATGGCACCTGGAACGGCACGGCCATCGGCGAGGACGGCCGTGTGAATCCCTTTTTCGTCTTCGGTTATCCGCCAGACTGGATAGGCACGCCCGACGAATACGCATGGACCTGGCAGCATGATCAATGGCATTTACCGACCGTCAAAGCCGCGGTCCAGGTCAAACTGGATGAGATGTACACCACGCTGAATGCGCACGTGCAGGATATCGAGCAGGCGCACTACCGGATTGAAACCTCAGATGGCGATGGACTGCGCGTTGTACACGATGCGCGTGTGCAGCGCGCGCTGAACAATGTGGGCGGCTATGACAGTCCGCACCTGCTGATGCAACCATTGGCGCTGCACTACTCCGATCGGGATTTCTACTCGCCACCGCACTGGAACCGGGATCTGTGTGCCCGGGTAAACCTGGCCGGTGGCGAGTGCACGCCCCACGAGTACCGTGGCAACACGCATAGCCTGCAGGTGAGCGAGCACACCTGGTTTTCGCAAGGCCACGTGCGCGCCGGCTTTGACCTTGCTCTGCAACGGGATATCGCACTATTCAACACACCTCGATGACGACTATAGCGCCGGGTGTTCGATCAGTACTCGCTGATTGGCGCTCACCACACCCAGGTCTGTGCGCTGACCGTCCGGCCATTGCACCGTCAGCGCGTCCACCTGGGCCGCCTGGCCGATACCAAACACAGCCTCAAGCGGATTCTGCGATACAAAATTGCTGCCGACCGTGAGCTCTCGCATTTGTATCTCGCCGCTAACGGTGAGGTGTACCCGCGCACCCGCCGCGTAGGTGTTCGGCGGCAATCCGCGCAAGTGCACGGTAATAAAGTTGTTGCCGCTGTGGTCGTTTCGAAACAGGCGACCGCCGTTTTCCGCTTCGCTGCTCCACAAGAAAATATCGATGTCGCCGTCGTTATC
>CBDUQI010000090.1:0-21190 GCA_965369325.1 uncultured Gammaproteobacteria bacterium | reverse complement strand
GCCCAGCAGTCTTCTAAGCTCCGTGATGTGGTGCGCCACGATCATCACGTAGTTGGCACTGACTCGCGCCTGGCCGACGATGTCGAAAAGCTCCTCTACCGACACTTTTTTTGGCGCATCGCTAGCCAGCCTGGCAAGCGCTTTCAGCTTATTCAGCGATATTCTGCCGACGATAGGTTCCTCACCGGCACCGGCGGGTCGCATCACCAGGCGACGATCAGGGTCGATCTTGCAATCGCCAATCCAGTAGACCACCTCCTCGTAGTCCGTTTTGGTTAGACCCTCGCTGTTCACTGCATTGTTCTTGTTTCGGTTCCTGTCCATCACGTTCGCTTGCTGCTCGCTGCCTGGCGGCGGCAAGTTGTGGAGCAGTCTTCTTGTTTCCTAATTGGAATTAAAGACTTAACGTTCAACCTCAACAAAACCTCAAAATTCTCGACGTAACCGATTGACCTGCGTGACGGGGGATCCAACCGGCGACTCGCTCACGCGGGCAGCAAGGTGTGTTATCGCGCTCGCCGGCAGCCGCGACCACCAGTCCTCAAACAAACCTCAACAGTGACACGTCGATTCCTCAAAGAATCGATGGTTGCCGTTTGCTAGCGTTCGATGGCGATAGATATTGCCGCCCAAAAGTGAAGGACTCGCTATGACCATCGACTTAACCAATCATTTCATTCGCACGTTGGACGCCAATATCGTGGGTGCTTTGAATGCCTCGGTACTGGCTGAGATCTCCACCTTCGCCACCCGGGACTACTATCTTGAGAATGTCGAAGTGCGACTTTCTCGGCATCAGGTAAGGTGCCCCGGCGAAAAACCGCAGACCCTCAGCAGCCGGCAAATCGTCGCACTCACGCTGCTGTCCGCACGCCACGGGCAAATCGTGCCGCGCGCCACCTTACATGAGGTTCTGTGCCAATGCCCCAATGGGTTGCGGGAGAAAAGCGCGCTCAACCACCATATTTGCCGCCTGCGTAAGGCTATGGACGATGACATTGGCGCGCCAAAATTCATCGAGACCATTCGTGGAAGCGGCTTCGTGCTGTTGCCGGAACCACGATTTCCCACATCCGTACGGTCTGAACCGGTGCGACCCACATGCACCGACGTCGTCGCTGGCGAGCTGTTTCTGCACGGCCCGAGCAACAGCCGGTGGCGGCCGCACGCATCCGTTACTCAGCGAGATTGACCGCCGCATTCCCTCATCGTAACGCCACCCCCGTACTCGCTTGCAAACCCAAGCGGCATAGACGCAATTCCGTCACAATTTGGCGCCCTGCGATCTATGCTCGAGTCACCCAGAATCGGCTTTGAGCGCTGACGGTATCGCGTACGGTTGATCTACCGTCTTGTGTTCCCACCAAGCACTCCCCGTTACGTCTATAGCCGTCGGAAGCCTAGACACAAGTTTCGAGTCCCTGCCGACGGCACGAGACGAAGCCCGTCTCACCGACTGCTCATGCATCTCTCACCAAGCGCTCACCCACCACTTCAAGACCTTGCCCTAGCGTTGTGGGTGTGCCGATACCCGGTACCTACAACGGAGATGACTCATGCATACCATAACTTACAAAACACTAGGCGCAGCGCTCGTGGCGGTGATCGTATTGCAACTGGCCGGGCCCGCCGCCACCGCGGCGACCGAAGAGACCGATGTCTCCTCGGCACCGGCCGGCATCGATTGCTCCGGCGCGCTCTGCGTTCCGGACTTCGATGTCGATTCTTTGATTCCATCTCCAAGTACAAAAAGCCAGAATTGCTGAGGAGGGGTGATGGTCAGAGTGTGTAATTGCCTGTCGTTTCAAGTTGGGGACTACAAGGTCTATCCGAAAAAGTACTTACTGGAAAACACCACTACCAAGACCACCCACGCTTTGCGTCCGCAGGAAATGCAGGTCTTGATGTGTCTAGTAAAACGGCCTAACGAGGTTGTCCCAAGACATGACATCGCGGAGTCGGTTTGGAAACGAACCGATTGCATTGAAGTAGACAACGCAATCGCGCGTCTAGTATCCAACTTACGCAAATCACTCGGTGGGCGCCACCGCCAATACGTACGTACTTATTCCAAGAGCGGTTATTGCCTAGTTGCGCCGGTCGTTGGACACTCTAGTTGTTCTTGCTTGCGCGCCGTTGGCGCTTCCTGACCAGCTTGGGTTGGAAATCACCGCTGCGGTCACGTGGGGTATCGATCTGGACCGGGCCAGATTCGGGCTTCGCACATCTGGTGATTGGTGATAGGCTGTATTCTCATCCATCCACCACCCGAGAGCGACTCAAGCTTTGGAACTGGCAGGCAAGATTATCCATGCATTACCGGAGAAGTCCGGCACATCGTCGCGCGGCGAATGGCGCAAGCAGGAGTACGTCATCGAGATTCCCGGCGACTACCCGAAGCCGGTGTGCTTCATGGTCTGGGGCGACAAGATCGACCAGTTCGGGATCGCCGAGGGCGAAGAGCTCACCGTACACTTCGACCTTGAGAGCCGCGAGTACAACGGACGCTGGTATACCGACGTGAAGGCGTGGCGAGTCGAACGATCCGCAGCGCAGGCGCAGGGCGAGGAGCCGCCGCCTTTGCTACAGGACGAACCGCCACCGCCTATGGACGACGACATCCCCTTCTAAGCGGCCCAGGCAAGCCGTGGGCGTGGGAAATAGTCCCCCCTGCTCCTCTTTATCCAACGTGAACGGCCAACAGCTACCGCGCGCACCGCAGCGCTCGGCACCGCAGTCATCAAGCCTGGCTTGTACTCCACGTTATACCGAGGACTGCAAATCGACTAGTCTTAGGGGATGGTAGATTGGCAGGAGTTTTTCTTCGCCCCTGGCGCAAACTGGCCGGAGCGCCTGCAGGCGCGCGCGCGACGGCGTTTCGGGGACAGCGCCGATGCCGAGTCAGCGTATACCTACGCACTGGGAAGAGTTAGCGAGGATGGCTGGAAACGTCTGCGCGAGGGCTACGCGGGTCGCGGTCCACCGGACAGCTTTCTCGGAATCACGTTCGTCAATCTGCTCGAAGAGTATGCGGTGCGCAAGTACGGTCGTCGGCGCCCTCCTGCCTGGCTTCAACGCCTCGGACTGATGTGGAAGCGGGTGTACGAATTGCTTTGTCTCAAGCGACAAATGCCCGAGGCCATTGTAACCACTCTCGGGCCAACAGCACCCGGTGGCAATGATGAGGTTCGCTCAGCCATCCGCGAGGTTCGCGGCCGCATCCCCGATTGCGGCGCCTACGTGGGCGAAACACCTGTGGATGATGGGCATCTGACCGGGTATGGCGATGAGCAAAACCCTCAGCCACCCGCAGCGCTTGAGGATCGCGAAGTCCTCATGGTGTTGGGCGCACTTCGCGGATTGTTGGCGGAGTCGAGCGACGGCGATGCGCAGGCGAGCGGGCTGCTCAGCGAGGCGGGCGTAGAGGCCCGTGAGCTACCACGCCTGCGCGAAGCGCTGTCGCTGAGCGATGAGGAACGTCTGCTGCTCAAGTTTGTATACCTGGAGGGCATGTCTATCGCCCGCGCAGCGCGCCAACTACCGCTGCACGAGCAGAAAGTCCGCCGAATGCACAAGAATCTAATGCAGCGGCTGCAGGAAGTGCTGACGCCGCTGGGCTTCGGGACGCAGGCGTAAATGGTGATTTGTGAGATTCGTCGGAACTGTCCATCCGTAAATAGTGAGGACAATCGCACCCCAATCGCATGCCACCAACAGCGAGGAACTATGGCATGAACGATAACTTAATAAGGATATAGGCGTATGACGCCGGACAAGGCACAAAGGCTACGCGCGTTGGCGGCACTGGTGCTTACTGAGAGGACCCCGGATGGCCCGTGCCCGAGCAATGAAGAGTTGGGCGCGCGGCACGGCGGTGCGCTGAACGAGGCGGACATGCAACGGGTCACCGCTCACATTGCGCACTGCCAGCGCTGCTACACCCTGTACGCGGGATTACTGGCGCTAGAGCCGCAGCACGATGAGGCGATGGCGCCAGCGCACCAGTCTGCCTCGCGCCTGCGACATTGGCTGGGCACCCTGAGAGGTCCACGACTGGCCGGCGCGCTGGCCACCGTGTTGGTGGCTGGTGTGATCGGCATCGGCCTGCTGCAAAGCCCGGGGCAGCCGAGCGCACTCCCAGGCTACGAGATCACGCTGGCTGGCAAGCTACAGATGCGGGGCGAGGCTAGCGCTGAGCACGAGACGGTCCAATTCGACCCGGGAAACGAATTCACACTGCTGTTGCGACCGCAGGATGCTCTCGAAGGCTCGATCACGGCCCGGGCGTACGTGCGCACCGACGGCAAGATTGCACCCCTGATCGCGCCGGCACCGCAAATCACACCCAAGGGCGTTGTCCTGATAACAGGCGAAGTCGGTGGTGACGTACGCTTGCCCGCCGGCGAAAGCGTCCTGCTGGTGGTTATCGGGCGCACTGACGCGCTGCCCGATGCCGATGAACTGTCGCGTGCCCTGGCGGCGCAGAGCAGTGTCAGGAAGCAGGGTTGGGCCGCCTGGCGGGTCCCACTGGAGGTAGTGAAGTGACCGGGCACGATCGACCCGCAGATAGCATGCGTTGCCGCCGCTTCCTTGGTGCCAGCTTACCGTTAGTTGCAATGCTCGGTCTGTTTGCGACGACCTGCGCGCACGGTGCCGAGCCACTGATGATGACGGTGGAGTATGGCGATTGTGCGACGGTATTGGATGGACCGGTGTGCGTACGACCAGCGGATGACATTCTGCACCTATGGGTGGCGACCCAACCTGGCGCCCGGATTACGCTCCGAACTGATCGCCGCCCCGCGGATGTTCTCGCCAGCATTGAGGTGGAGAACGGCAACCGCTATCAGATTCGCCTCCCCCAATCCGCGAACCGCATTACGGTGGTCGCACAGAAAGGCGCATCCAGCACGCGCTGGCAACTCGCGTTGGCCAGCGAAGACAAGCCCGTCGATCTGCAAGCCGTGCGTAAGTTGGCCAATGCCGGCGAGACAGATGCCGCAGTGGCGTTGGCGCAGCGCGTGTTGGCCGGCGACCCGCAACGTCGAGGCAGTCTGCTCGGCCTGCTCGGTCGGCTTCACTTGCGTCTGGACAATGTCGAGGCCGCACGCGTGCGATTGCAGCAAGCCATTGCCGAAAACAGTGCGCAGGGCCGCCGTCTTGAGGCACTGCGTGATACCAACGTGTTGGCGTTCTTGTTGATGCACAAAGATCGGCGCTTCGATCAGATCTCCGCGCTGTACGCACGTTTTGCCGGCGATCCTGCCGCACCCGCCGAGGCGCATTTTTTTACCACCTATTATCAAGGTTTGGCTGCACTGAATTCGGGGGATGCCCGAATTGCGCTACGTCAACTGGACGCCGCGGCTGCCCAAGCGCGACGGATGGGCTGGGATCGACGAGCGCTGGACGCGGATCAGCAACTGGCCGAACAACTGTTGCAGCTCGGGCGGCAGCGGGAAGGTTACGACCTGCTAGCCGCCTGGCAGGAGAGGGGACTGCCGCCGGCACTGCGTCCATGCGAGCGCGCCAACTTCCTGACGAACGTTGGCTGGACCGCGTTGTTCGTCAGCCAATCAGGCGCCAGCGTCGAAGACCCGACCCAAACGCTTACCCGCGCACAAACCATTTACGAGGCGCAATGCTCCCCCAACGACCGGCTTAACGGTGGCATCAACCTGGCGCTTGCACATGTGCAGGCCGGCAGGCTGGCCGCCGCGCGCGCCGCACTAACCAGTGCCCGTCAGGCAACCGATGCGCCTGAATTGCGCTTGTTGTTGTGGTGGCTGGATGTTGACGCGCAGGTCGCGCTGGCCCACGGGCGGCACGCGGAGGCACTGGCCAGTTATCGCAAACTGCAACGGCTGGCCGAAGCTACGCTGTCGCCGTCGGCGCGCTGGCGTGCCGCCGTTGGCCGGGCGCGAGCTCTGCAGGTTTCCGGCGAAGCAGAGGCGGCACTGGCCGCCTGGGCCGAGGCCGACCACCGATTGGACCGGGATCTCGCCAGAGTCCCGGTCGATGCGGGCCGGGCGACGCTTGCGGGCGCTCGCGGCAGCGCGCTGCGAGGGCAGCTCGAACTGCTGCTTGATCTGGACAGAGTAAGCGAGGCTCTGGCCCTTGCACGCCGCTCGCGCTCACGGGTGCTGGCTCCCCTGCGGAGCACGCAGAACGGCCAGAGCAGCGCTGAGCGCCGCGCGGCGGCGGACGCCTACCGCGCATTGCGCAAGCAGCTCGGTGAGGCGGCGGGCAATGCCTGGTCACTGCCGGTGACAGAACTGGAACAACTACGGGCAGATCGCACTCGCAGCGAGCGGATATTGCGCGAGCTGTTGGATGCCGCCAGTGATCCGAGCGCTTACCAGGCTGCCGGTGGTCTCACACCGGTACCGCCCGGAGAGCTCCTGTTGGTGTTGCACCCGCTCACCCGCGGATGGGCGGTGTTGGCGGACGACGGCACTGACGTGTACGCACACCGACCGGCATGCGAGGAGACGAGTGTGCAGCGGCTTGCGGCCTGTTTGCTGGCACCGCTGCAAACGCACATCGAGCAGGCCAGCCGACTAAGGCTTTTGCCCGCCGGGAGGCTGCAGCTGGTCGATTTTCACGCGCTAACCGTTGGCGACGAGGTGTTACTTGGCCATGCACCAGTCACTTACGGATTGGATGTTGGCGGACCTCAAGCCACTGCGCCCGCCGCGCCGCATGCACTGCTGGTGGCTGACGCGCGTGGCAATCTGGCCCATGCCCGCCGTGAGGTCGCCACGGTCGAGCAAATACTTGCTGCCACCGGCCAGTGGTCGGTGGCGAAACTGCAAGGCCGAGTGGCCGACAGCGTCGCGGTGGTGCAAGCGATGGAGCGAGCTGACCTGTTTCACTACGCCGGCCACGCTGAGTACGCAGGTGTGCGTGGTTGGAACAGCCAACTTGGCCTAGCGCGCGGTACCACAATGAGTGTGACAGATGTGCTGATGCTGGCGCGAGCGCCTCGCTTCGTGGTGCTGTCGGGTTGCGAGACCGCCCGCTCCGCGGTGGTGGCGCCGGTGCAGAGCATAGGCCTTGCCAACGCCTTTCTGGCACGCGGGTCAGACGCCGTGCTGGCGGCGGTACGCCCTGTCAGCGACGAGGTGGCCTACCGGCTGATGGATGAGTTTTACCGGTCCTGGGCAACGCTGCAGCCGCCATCGGAGGCGCTGCGGATCGCCCAGCTTGAGTTACGCGAGACCATGCCGGACAGCGATTGGGCGGCCTTCCGCCTGATCGAACGGATGTAATCAGGGACAGAGCAAGCACAAATCAAGGATTGAGCAATGACAAAGACAAGGAAAATTTCATCTGCCGCACTGTGCATTGCCTGGCTGGGCGGCGCTGCGCTTGGATTGGGTGCAGTCGAAACGGTAACTGCCGGTGGAGCTCAGGCGCTATGCGACGATCCTGACGCAACCATTGCTGCCGAGCCTTGCCTGAAGACGCAGGACGCGGAGACGCCGTGGCGTTGTATCGGTCGGCTGGCGAACGCCAACAGCAATTGCCCGCTCGCACCGGCCGGCTGGTCGCAAAACAAACTGTTCGATATCGCTGACCAGCCGCTGCCCGATGGGCTCGGCGAGTACTGCGTCTACGATCGAACTTCCGGCGGCGGCGGGAGTTGCGCCGACCTGCAGCAATTACCACTCACCCAGCTCGATGCCGATGTCATGGTGGCAGTGGGCATGGCGGGACAGGCTGGAACACTTAAGGACTTGGTGGCGGCACCGTTGCGCGATCATTTTTACGCCCAGGCCGGGCAGCCCGGTACCTATCCGGTTGATTCAAACCCGAAGGTGCGGATTGGCATCATCGACAGTCAGGTCGATTCACTACAGCCCTTTGTCGAGCCGCAGTCACTCTCGCCACACGGGCATACCCTGGCGCACATGGCGCGCGATCTCGTGTGCCTCGATGGGCAGAATTGTGGCATCGAAGTCACCGCAACACTCGGGCTTCCGTACACCTGTTTCGAAGAGGCGGAGTGTCTCGCCTTGTGTGGATCGCCAAATGGCTGTCCTGACCCGATCGGTGGTGGCTTTGTCGGCACGCCTTCGTCAGTGGCAACAGCGATCCGGCGCGAAGTGTCGCGCTGGCAAGCCAGTTCGACACAGCGCCTGGTGATCAATTTGTCGCTCGGGTGGAATCCGTTGTTCGACCTGACCCCTGGTGGGCAACAGCGCGTCACCAGTCAGGCATTGCAGGCCGCGCTCGAGTACGCAAGCTGCCACGGCGCATTGATCGTCGCTGCTGCCGGCAATCCAATCAGCGGCCCGGAGCGGCCACAGGACCCACTGGCACCCGGCGAGTTGGAGCAGCTGTCCGCGCCCAACTTTGCTCAATGCCAGAGTGCGTTAACAGGCGATGTGGCCGGACCCGACCCTGCCGACTTTCCGGCGGGCACGCCCCGCGCGCTGCTGTATGCAGCCGGTGCTGTCCGGGCCGACGGCAGCCGCGTGCAGGCGCGGGTGGATGGCGAACCAGCACTGGTGGCCTATGGCGACCATTCGGTCGGCGACACCACCCCAGGTCCGCTTGGTGCCAGGCTTACCGCGACCCAGTCGGGCACCTCCACCGCCGCGCTGGTGTTATCCGCCTCGGCCGCCGCCGCGTGGTATCACGACCCGGGATTGGCGCCGGTCGAACTCATCGGCCTGGTCCAGACAGCCGGGCGCCCCCTGTCACGTCTTGCTGATTTTTGTTTGGGCGGTCCACCGTGCGCGCCGGTTCGGCGGGTAACAGTTTGTACATCCATCGCTGCCGTTTGCGATGGCAACGGTGTGGCCTGCCCAACGCCGGAGCAACTCGCCTGCTCGGCACCGTTGGCCTCGCAGCCGTTGTTGCCGGTGGATGAAGTGATTGCGCTGTACGACACCGCGGCCGACGGCGAACTTGATATCAGCGCGCTCTCTGAGACGACGCCGTTCCCCGATTGCGGTCTCAACTATGTGCTGCACCATGCACCGGGCGCCGATCTGAGCGCACCGTGCCCCCAACGTCAATACTACGGCATCCAGGCAACACCCTGGGCGAAGGGCCAGCCCAACGGCCAGAATTGCGAAGATTGTCAGGTGACCTTCGCCAGCCCCGGCACACTCTTCATCGAGATCAACGCGGATTTCCAGGCGCAGGCTAAGGACACTACCCTGGTGTGCGGTAGTGACGCCTATCGCATTGATGGTCTGGTCATGCCGGGTGACCTGTTTCGTTTCACCGGGCTGCCGATCGAGTGTCGTCACGAAGCGCTACGCTTAGCGCATACGGCGTTGGATGGCAGCAACGATCCAGCCTCTGTCGCCGGGCCGTTGCTGGTGTTGCAACCTGACACCGACAGCGACGGACTGCAAGATGATGTGGACAACTGCCAGCTAGCATCAAACCCGAACCAAACCGATGCTGACGGCGACGGTTTCGGCAATCCGTGTGACGCCGATCTCGACGGCGATTGCACCATCAACTTCCTCGACCTGAATCTGATGAAGGCGGTGTTCTTCTCAGCCGATGCCGTGGCTGATCTGGACCAAAGCGGCAGCGTGGACTTCGCCGATCTGGCGATCATGAAGGGTGCATTTTTCGGGCCGCCGGGGCCCAGTGCACTGCCGAACGCCTGCCGATAGCACGCGTCGCGGGCATGGCCACTACTCTTTCAGCGGCTAGCTGGCGCCAGGCGCTGCGCTAATTTGTCAGACCGCGCGAGTTTGTCACTCCTCTGTAATTGCGACCGGGTCATTCGGCTCGGATCGACGCAAAAAGGAGTACACAATGAAGAATCTTTCAACACAGCTACTCGCGGTTGCCACCGCAGGCCTGGTCTTCAGCGGCACGGCGTTTGCACAGATTGCCGCGCCGGGAACGCTGGTATTCTCCCTGGATATCGGGTCGGACAAAGAAATTAGTGATCCGTTGGGTGGCATTGGCGAAGAGGCGGATCCCGGCGATGTTTACGCGAGCGACACAACGCTTGGGAGTCTGCTCGGCACACCGCCGTTTCGCGATGACACCAGTATTTTTGTGATCGACCCTGACCCGGTTCAGTTCGCGCCGGCGACGGCGGTTACCGTCGGTGGCGGTGGCGGCGGGGTGGTTTACCGCGAGGCGTTCGATCAGGATGCGGTCGACTTCATCGGCTACTCGCTGCGCCAGTTTATTCCGCCCAACGCACCGCTGGACCTGCCATTACGTCGCAATCAACTCCCGCCATTGGTGCAACGTTGTATCCACGACGCAAAGTTCCTGAGCGTTAGCTTCGATGACGACCATCCTTTGGGTTGGCGTGCACCCGCCGCGCCACGGGTGCCGGTGGAAGGGCCATCGCCCGCGGGCTGGACTTACGGCACCACCGGCATGCAGGACGAGGTCGTCAATCTTGAGGCGGGGCTCGGCGCTTTCCCCCCGGTCGCCTTGATCTCATCGTCGTCCTACGTCGATGAGGCAGGCGTACACGTTGATCTGGCTGCCAATCCGGACGGCGCAGAGAACGAAGACGATGATGTGGATGCGCTCGACGTACTGCACGAGGGCTCCGACGTGTGTCGCGTCCACATGTTCAGCGCGGATCACGAAGGCCGTGGCGCGCTCTCGCCGGATGTCATCTATCAGTCAAATGGTGCGATGGCCGCGCCAACGCCGATCATCCGTCGGGTGCACCTTGGCACGCCACCAAGGATTGATATCGACGCGTTCGAGTTCGCCTGGGTGTCCAGCCCGAATCAACCCCCCTCGCTTGCACTCCTCTACAGCGTCGATGACGACGATCCGAACACCGCTGCGGTGGACGAATCTGGCGGACTGGACCCGGCTGCGATCTATGGCTCGTTTCTGACCGGTGCCTCGTTCATCTACCTGGACTCAAGCGAGTTCACCAACCCCGACGACATCGATGGGCTCACTGCCTCGCCCGATCCCTTAGGTGATCAATCAGGAGGTGACGGGTTTGGGTTGTCCGGTGCCGAGGGCTTGCGCTAGCGCCCGACCGAGACGACGTGACTAACGTGCCTATCTAGCGACACACCCCGGTCAGTAGTTCTCATTGCACGCCACGCTTCGCCGGCGAAGGAGCCCACACCGGGCTCGCTTCGCCGGTTTTATTTAAGTCGGTGATCCCGCCGTTCAGGCTGACTTCCAGCGTACATCGCAACTGTTTGTGTCAGATTTTCCCAATCTGTCCATCCGCCAGTTCAACCGCTCGCAGTCAACCCACGCGAGCGGGACCTGAGCCTGGACCAGGACGGTCTCGGCGCCATTGCAACAAAAGCAAGGACAGACAAAATGAAGACCAACATTCCGTACCGGCGCGCCAGCGCATGCGTATCAGCCGCAGCCACAGCCGTGGTAATACTGGCAGGCAACGCAAGCGCTGCCACTAGTAGCAATCAGGCCGACGAGGTTAACGATATTCGTATCGAGCTGACCACCCAGCCGCTGTCAGCGCAACTGCGCGAAGCTGTTGATGCCTACCAGGCGGCAGATCTGAGCGCGCGGTTTACTTTCCTGCGCGGGCACGTAGACTCGTTCTCCGCAAAACCGAGACCCAGCGTGCCCGGTTACGCATGGAACATTCTCGTGCAAGCGGGCATGTCGACCAACCCCGTGCCCCAACCTACAACTCCAACGACGACTGCGCCAAAAGATGCGCAGGGCAATGCTGCCGTCGCACAGGAAACACTTCTGGGCGATGATCTTGGCAATGCTGGCGCTGACGATGCTGGGGTAACGGACGATGGCATTCCGACCGAGGCAGATCCGCACGAACAACAGACTGAGTGGTACGAGCAGACCGGCCAAGACCTGGTCAAACCGATCCTGCGCCAGTTTCTCGCACAAAACAACGCTGTCTTTGAAGTACCACAGCAGTGGCTTTCCTCAGGTTTACCTAACCTGGAACTTGTGCGTTACGGCGTCGGCCGACACTATCGCCGCGCCGAGTTCCGCCAGGCACTGTCGCCCAACAAGTCGATACTCGACAGCAAGACGCTGGTGCTTTTTGACCTTAACTGGAACGTCATCGTTATCTCCCGCCAACTCATGACCACGCAGAAACTGGCGTTGCAGGGAGGGCAGATGATTCCCGCTCAGTTGGCCCATCGCCGGGCGTTGCAGGCGCTGGGCTTGAGCGGCGGTGCTGGCTCGATCATCTCGAGCACCCGCGGTGCCGACCCGATTCGCGGCATATTCGCTTGGCAGGTGCAAGTGCGCGATACGGACAACCTTGAAGATTTCACCGTGACCATGAACGGTGCCGACGGGCTCGTGCTCAACATCTCCGATGACACCGCACGGTTCAACGACGCCCAGGTGAAGCGCTGGGACTACGCTGGCGGCGATCGCACGATGCCGAGTCAGGTCACTACCACTAACCTCTACACCCACGACGACAACACACTGGTGCACGACTTTTACTATCTGGTCAACGATGATCGCAACGATGGCGGCACCGGCGTGTGCACCGACACCTCTCCGGATAGCAACTCAACGCCCAATGCGTATGGCACGACCGGCAGTACAGAGTACGTCCGCCCGACCCGACGCGGTGACCGGGACTTCTCACTGTGGCGACCAAAAGCCGCCAAGGGGCCGTTTGGCGAAGGCCATGCCTACTACTGGGCGCGCAAGTACATGCAGTGGCAAAAGCAAGCGTTGGTGGACCTTGGCGTACTGACTCTGGGCAACTTCAACAACTACACCAAGGCGCTGATTATCGTGAACGCGTGCGATCCTAATGCGGGCAAGTTCGTTAGCAATTTTTCAGTCTCGACGATGGACGATCTCGGCGAGGGGTTGGGCACCATTATCCTTCCCGAAGCGTGTCGCAAAGGCAACCCGAATTGCACGCTGTCACAATACCAGGCCAATAACACTAACCTGTACACCTTCGAAGGCGATGGTGGCTACCACTTCCCCGGCGTGATTCATCATGAACTGAATCACTTCGTTCTGATCGACTACTTCGGCGTCAACAACGGCCTGGATTGTTCGATCCAGAAAGAGAACAAGTACTTTCAGGAGGGCGGTATTGGCCGCACAATGCCGCAGATGTACTGGCACAACCACTATGGTGTCGGCTATGACCCCGACACCACCAACAAGCTGTTCCGCTCGGACGGCACCAGCGCTGAGTGGCATGACGAGGGCGACGCAACTTCATTCAACGAGGTATCGAGCTTTCAATGCGGCGCCGACAATGGCGACCCGTACAGTTGGGGCGCTCCGGTACATCAGCCAATGTGGGAGATCTACCACGGCGTAAAAGTGGAAGATGCAACGCGGACAGGCATGGCGCGGCCGGCCGCGGACAAGGGCATGATCAAGTCGATCTACTACGCGGCCGACATGGCGTCAGCGTCAAGCTTCCCAAGTCGCTTCGAGTTCGCCAACGGGTTCATGGAGTTCTGGGAACTGTTTAGCAGCGCGATCGACACCACCAAGGAAGACTGGTGTGAAGTATGGGCCGATCACGGCCTGAACACCTTCATCGATGTGGACTACTGCAGCTAGTCCACCCGGTGCTGGCGCCGCCCTCGCGGGCGGCGCCGGTTGCCGACGATCACCTTTTCCGGTCGGTGCAATCGATCATCTCCTTCGACATCGCAAGCGATTAGCGAAATCTCAATCACTTCCTGCCGCGCCCGGTAGCAGCGCTACCCTAGGCGCCCGGAGTCGCTGCCAGTCAACCTCCGGCAACACAGCCGCGTTGCTAAGCTCAAAGAAAGCACCCGCTCCAACAACGGCTTTTTCATATCAGCCAGGCTGGAAGAAATCTCCTCAATGAGAGTAGACTCTCGTGATGATAAGAAATTACATCCTGCCTGCGCTGCTCGCCGTGGCGTTGATACTTCTCTGCGCATTGCCCACACATGCGCAAAAAAGAATCGCTCTGACCTACGATGATGCACCGCGTTCGGGCGGACATGTATTCACCGGCCCCGAGCGCTCGATAGCGCTGATCAATGCGCTTCGCTCGGTCGAGTCCGGGCCCGTTGCTTTTTTTGTCACGACACAGGGTTTTGAACAAAGACTGGACGGTCGTGAGCGCATCGGACGGTATGCCGCCGCGGGCCATTTGATCGCCAATCATTCGCATACGCATCAGTGGGCGCACAGAACCGACACGAAAGCCTACATCGCCGATATCGACAAAGCCGAAGAATTGCTCGCCGGAATTCAAAACCGGCGCCCGTGGTATCGATTTCCCTATCTCGATGAAGGGCGTGATCCATCGCGCGTCGCCGACATCGCGCAAGCGCTTGAGGCGCGTGAACTGACTAACGGCTACGTCACGATTGATACCTATGACTGGCATGTTGAGCGTCACCTGCAGTCGACACTTGAACAAGAGCGTGCTGTCGATTACGACAAGCTCGGCCGCTTTTACGTGAAGATGTTGTTGTACGCTGCGGAGTATTACGACAGCCTGGCGGTGCAGATGCTCGGCGAATCGCCCGTGCATGTCTTGCTGCTCCATGAGAATGATCTTGCGGCGCTTTACGCGGACGACCTAATCATTGCGTTGCGAGAGAATGGCTGGGAAGTCGTCAGCCCGGATCTGGCTTTCAACGATCCACTACCCAGACCAGACACCACACGTACCGGGCAGGGCCGCGTTGTTGGTTTGGCGACGGATGCCGGGCGCAATAGTTCAACGATGTGGACGTGGGTGATCGACGAGGCGATGCTGGATCTGGCGCTGGCGCGAAGCGGTGCAATCGACATGCCCTCGGATACCGAGGACTAGTGGCAAAACCCAACGCTCGGAGGTAAAGGCAAGACCGAAGATCACGTTCGTGCCGAGATAGATTCACCGCGCTACTTGGAGTGTTACAAGTGAACACATTACGTGACTATTTAGCAGAAGTGACGTTCTCCCAAGATTAGCGTCAAGAACTCACTAGGATTTCCCGATATTATTGACCCTTGGGAGATCCCACATGAAGCGCAAACGATTTTCCGAAGAGCAAATTATCAAGATCCTGTATGAGCACGAAGCGGGGGTTCCGTTGGTGGACTTGGCTCGTGAGCACGGCTTTGCCGAACGCACGATCTACACCTGGAAAGCCAAGTACGGCGGTATGGAAATCGCTGAAGCCAGGCGACTCCGGGAGTTGGAAGCCGAGAACAAGAAGCTGAAGAAGCTCCTTGCCGAGACCATGCTCGAGAAGGTCATGCCGAGCGAGTAGCAACAAAGGCTGCATCGATGATGCTCGGGTCGTGGCCAAGTTCGCGCGGCGAGCGAGCCCAGTGATGCGCGCCAGACCCGGATTCCATGGCGATGACACACGCGGGCACTTGGGCAAGCGTGGCAAGTAGATCCTTGCGTTTGAGCGTGCGCTCCGAACAGACTTTCCCGTTCTGATCAACGGCACAGGCGTGGAAGATGTTTTTTGCCAGATCGAGACCAATCGTAGTAACGTTCATGGGAATGGATCTTCTAGTCGGAATACGGTTTGCACCTCCTGTTGTGAGAACGCGCGGTGTTCATCACAACGGGGAGGTCCATCCCATTCGTTAGGCAGCACTGGAGGTTACGCAATGCTTAGAAAACTCGCAATTTTGACGCTTGGTGTCCTGGCCTCGACGCCTCTCTTGGCGACAGAAACTCAAGCGTGCCTTGGTGCTCGTTTACTTGGACTCGATGAACTTGAGGCAAACGGATGCGATCACTGGGAACACTCGGGCGTAGAGCACGGTGCCGCTGTCTTTCACTCGGTTCGGTAGACGCAGCGAAAGGATGCATGCGTTGAAAATCTGTCATTGGAAGTTCACCGCCCCAACAGCAAAGACCTTCGTCTACAAAAGGAGTGGAACCAATCGACCCGCCGTGCCGCCTAACGGCGCGCTGCAATCGACGCTATGACAGAATGCTCCCTTCGCGTCGCTCCAGTCGCATCCTGTCAAGCGCGTTTGAGCTTGAGAGCTATACCGACGAGGAAATATGACATGCCAAAGAACGTTGTTACGGCAACACTAGTTGCATTGGTGACCTTTTCAGGATCTGACGCATTTGGATCTTCTCTACTGGGTTACGGTAGTACTCAGTGTGCACTATTTAATGCTATCCAAAAGGACGGTGGGGTAATGGTTGAGAGCATAGACTCTTGGACACTGGGGTTTCTCAGCGGATTAAACCATGCCGCCGCTTCGAATGGAAAACCTGATAACCTGAGACGCCAACAACCGGATCGAATAGGAGCTTATATTCGGGCGTATTGCGAATCAAAAGCAGACGAGACAGTGGCTCAAGCTGTAGAAAGTTACTGGTTAATCTCTAGTGACAAGTAATCACGTGCCAGACGTTCGTTTTGGAGCCGTTGAAGCCTGGCGACCATCACACATTTTGGCTCTTGGTGGACCCTCCGGATCATCGATGAGGCTGCCGAACTTATCGTGTCAGCGCGCGAACGCTTAGTGGCATCGTACCTTTCTGGTTGAAAGCATCCGTACTTATCGGCCTGCTAGGCGGTGGGTTTTATCTCGAGTGGGTTTTGAATCGCGGCGGCAATTGTGGCTAGAGAAAGCGTAGTGGAATCCGTCGATCTGCCGTGCCGCCAAACGGCGACTTCGCGTCGCACCACAGAATTCTAACACTTCCAGAAAATACGGAGTTGAGCTAACTATTTCCGCCACGTGGTCACCAAACGTGCCTCCCGGTCTATCGACTACGCGATCTTTTGGGCGGTGGAGAAGTGCAGCCACCCTGATCGGTCTCTTTTCGCAACTGAGGCGCCGGGTTACACTACTGAGCGCGAAGAACTAATAATACGTTGCCGAATAAGGGAAAAGAGGGATGTGGAAACCTAAACTGGCACTTGCCGCTATCACGATAGTGTGCGCAGGCAGTGCAGCTGCAGAATCGCATGAGGAGAGCGCCGACGGCATCTTGGTGCTCGACGCATCGGGCTCGATGTGGGGGCAGATCGATGGCCGGCATAAGATTCTTATTGCTAGGGACGTTATTGGGGATCTCCTGAGCGATCTTCCTGCAGATCACCAGCTCGGACTGATGGCATACGGCCACAACCGAAAAGGCGACTGTACGGACATCGAGATGGTCTCTGAGGTGGGAGCCAATCGCGAAGACATACGCAAAGCGGTCAACAGTCTCCGGCCATTGGGTAAGACGCCGCTATCAGCCTCCGTACAGAAAGCTGCTGAAGTTTTGCGATACAAGGAAACGGCGGCAACGGTCATTCTGATTTCAGACGGTGAAGAAACCTGCGATGTTGATCCTTGCGAGGTTGGACGCGCGCTGGAGGCATCCGGCGTCGATTTTACCGCGCACGTCATCGGTTTCGATTTGTCCACCGACATCGAGCGGGCGCAGCTTCAGTGCCTCGCAGAGTCTACCGGCGGCACCTATCACGATGCAGCTGATGCTGACGAGCTCTCCGATGCGCTAGAGAAAACCATCGCACCGGCAGCCCCCAAAGAAGAGGCTGTCGCCACCCTACTCTATCTCAAGGCATCCGACCTTAATGACGGACCCATTATCGAAGAAGGACTGAGCTGGAAAGTCAGCGCCAAAAGTGACGGTACTGTCATATACGAATCCACTGAGGATGAAGGTGAACTTGAACTAGCCGATCTCGCACAAGGCCGTTATGTTGCCGAAGTTAATCGACCGTCGGATGGCGCGTCCTCGAAAGCAGAGATATTCATTTACAAAGGTCACAGTAAGACTTTGACGCTCGCGCTCGAAGTTTCCTTAACAGCGAGCGTACGTACCGAACCGCAGGGCACTGTTGCTGCTGGCAGCGACATCACGGTTTATTGGAAGGGACCGGAACGCGAGGGTGATTGGATTGCACTTGCTGAAGTCGGTGCGCCCGTCAGCACCTACCTACGCTACAAATACGTCAAGACAGGAAATCCAGTCACGTTACGGATGCCGGTTGACCTGGGCGAATATGAGGTCCGGTACGTAGTGGGAAGACCTACTCAGCAACTTGCAAGCGTGAAAATTGAAGCAACCGAGATTGGTGCGACGGTAACGGCACCGACCGAGGCTGTGGCCGGTACGAAGATGGACGTTGAATGGACCGGGCCGAACTACAAGAATGATTGGATCGGTTTGGGGAGGCCAAGTGAAAGCAACGGCAGCCGGCTTTTTTATACCTACACGAAAAGAGGCAGCCCCCTTCAGTTGCAAACACCCATTGAACCGGGTGAATACGAGGTACGCTACATCACCGGCCAGGGCGCAAAAACGCTCGCGACACAAAAAGTGACGATTACAGACATCGCTGCAACATTGTCAGGACCCGGAACTGCCGTAGCGGGATCGACTTTCGAGGTTAGTTGGACAGGGCCGGACTATAAAGGCGATTGGCTAGGCGTTGTTAAACCGGGACTGCCAGTATCTGGCCGTGAGTCGTATGCCTATACGCGCACCGGTTCGCCAGCCAAGGTACCCGCCCCCGCCACACCAGGCGAATTCCTGGTCAAGTACATTACACAAAAGAGTCGCGTTTTAGCCGAGATACCGATCACGATCACACCAGCGACCGCAACGATTAACGCCCCTGCATCGGCATCAGCCGGTTCCTCACTCACGGTAAGCTGGGCTGGTCCAGACTATAAGAACGACTACATCGCCATCGCAAAATCCGGAACAGGGAACCGCGACTACGTGACTTACGAATACACCAAGAAGGGCTCGCCCCTTGAATTCACAATGCCGGACGTACCAGGCAGTTACGAAATCAGATACATCCAAAGCCAGAGCTCGATCATTCTCACAACTGAGACAATCAACGTGACACCGGCTGACTAAGTAGATCGGACGGGTCGGACCCCATCCTAGCGGTTTCTACAATGACCGGCAGGGTCTCGTAAGCTTCCCGGAAACGGAGACCACTCATAGGTAGAGAGTCTTGACACTTGGCTTCCGCCCACTGGATGAACTGCCTCAGCTTGCCCGTGATCCCTTGGTTGGGACACCACTCTCAGGATGAGTGGGCCAAAGAACTCGGGCTTGCCACCTAGGACACGGTCAGGAGCCTGAGGGACTAGAGAGAGCTGCGTTGTTTCTTGTAAAGGCAGAAGTGACCGACAATTCAACCAACGTCCCGGACACACTCGAACCCATCCATCAGCAGCCGGTAAATATTTGGGGCGCCAGATCGGTCTGAGTTGAAATAGATGAATTCGCCATCTCGGGTCCAGAATGCGTAGTTATCCTTCCAGTCTCCCTTGGTGATTCGGGATACACCTTCACCGCTTGGGCCCAAGATGTAGAGATTGAGCTTTCCGTGCTGCCCGTCCATATCTGAGCTATATACGATGTGGTGACCGTCTGGCGCCCAAGCAGGATAGCCCTCCTCATATTCGGCGTCAGTCAGCTGAGTCTCTTGGCCAGTGTTAACGTCCAACACAATCAAATCGAAAATGTACCCTCCGTTTTTTCGTGTGCCTTGCTCACGATTGAAGACGATGCGCTCACCGTCCGGCGAGTACTGTGCGTGAGCGTCGTAACCGGGGTGCTCGGTGAGGCGGCGCAAGGTTCGCGTCGATTTTTCGAAAACGTGAACATCCGACTGCCCATCCACACGGTATGAGTTAAACACGATGAAACGTCCGTCTGGTGAATAACTAGGAAGCCAGTCCCAATCTTCGTGCGATGCTACGGACTGCAGGTCACCCGTAGCTCTCTCATATTCGAAGATGTCGGTCGTACCGTTGTTATTCGCTTGAGCTACGACAATAAACTTGCCGTCTGGTGAATAAGTGCCGGAATTAGTGAAAATATCGGAAAGATCTGTCCTCTCACCCGTTCCGAGATCCATCTCATAACCCTGCGAATCAAGATTGGGCGCGCCTTTCTGTCTGGCAGCCATGAGAAGCGTCTTCCCGTCCGCGGACACTCCCTGAACCTGATACTGATCACCTTCGCCTGCCGTGATCTGCTCGATGACGCAACCGCTGGGATCCGCTAACCTGGTAAAGGGACTCGCCGCCTCCGGCGCACCAGCCTGCCGCACGCTATCCTGCTCCGAATCAGAAGAACAGGCGGCGAGCGCCAGGACGAATGCTATGGCAACCCTCATGAACATTCGATCAAAATAGGAGTCCAACGACCGTGTCTACAGCAGTTTTCATCTGATCTCGCTAGCATGGAGTACGTTTTCATGGAAAGTTTGTGACGGTCAGTAATTGGTCGAACCCAGCCACCGCTGGCGGTTGGCAAATCTCTTCCAGGCAAATATGACATGATCGGCTACTCGTAGTATTGAACGATTTAAACCAGTTCTTGAACAACTGCAACGTTTTGGTGGAGACAATTCATGAACGACGCGAAATCCACACTAGAAACACACCAGTACGATCACCACGTTGTTCTTAAACGTCGTACGAACTCTGCAATCTTCGCGGAAGAACGTTACGAATCCCCGTTCGAATACGCTATGCATGACCATGTGCTGCCCTGTTTCACGCTAACGGATAAGTGCGTCTATCGGGAACAGCTTGGAAGCAAGACGTTTCACCACGCGGTGAATACGATTATCTGGCGACCTGGAGAGATCTCTCACGCCGACGGCATGGCGAGCGCCAACGGACGTATGTTCTCCGTATATCTCAAAGATGAACTCATGAGGCAGTTCGCCGACTGCACGAAAACGCCTGCTGAGTTCTCAGAAAACAACTCCTATCTTGTTTTCCTGGCCCGACAACTACGCAATGAATTCAGAAACTGGTCGCAAGGCTCCGAATTGATTGCGGAGGGGCTGGTTCTCGAGATGCTGGGTCACGCGGCCAAGGCAGATACACGCGTCCGAAAGGTCGCGCCGCTTTGGCTGGACAGGATTGTCGAAAAACTGGAGTGCGAGTTCCTGCAAGACCATACCAATGCGGTACTCGCACACGAGGCTGGCGTACATCCTGTACATCTTAGCCGGGCATTTCGGAAGCACTATGGCAAATCGATAGGCAAGTTTATCAAAGAGAAACGTGTTCACCACGCAATGTTACTCATTGAGCACGGTCGCATTACTTTGGCTGAAATCGCGAGCGAATCAGGATTTTCGGATCAAAGCCATTTATCAAGAGGATTCAAGGAAGTCGTTGGGATCACACCTGGCGCCTTTCGGCACGACGTGAGGCCGCTGCGAAGGATCTAGTGAATGGGGTTGAGGATTGGTTCGTTAGGCGCTAATACCTCCAAGAGGCAACGGGC
>CBDUQI010000089.1:0-21303 GCA_965369325.1 uncultured Gammaproteobacteria bacterium | reverse complement strand
TCTGCACTACATCACGATCAAAGACCTTCTGAACTACGTGCGTCCGCAGCGCGAACGCGTCGCAGCGTAACGCCTGCGGTTTGCATGATGTGGCCGGGTCGCATCTGCCGGGTACGGGGCGTGTTGCCACCCGTACCCGGTTTACGCGCTTGAGCAATGAGGTAAGGGCATGACTCACCAGAGCACTGGCCAAAGCATTGGCCACCGTGCGGACCGGAGCACCGGACCGACCGTAGGTAAGACCGCACAGATCTTGCATCGCATGGTTTACCAAATCAGCACGCTGTTGCTGGCCAAAATGGAACGCCATCACATCCATCGGCTCAGCGGAGTCGAGCATTTGCCCGAGCAAGGCCCCTACATCATCGCCGCCAATCATCGCAGCTATATGGACAACTTCCTGCTGGCCTACGTGCTGCAGCGGCGCTTCGGTCAGCGCTTGTATGTGCCCACCAATATCAAAGCGTTCAAAGGCCGCACACGGCACATGTTGCACACCGCGCTTGGTGGCATTGCCATCGACCCGAAAGACCCGGATCAGGCATATGCAGCGATGTCGCGGGCTCTTGAGGAAAAAAGGATCATCGTGATGTACCCCGAAGGTACGCGCAGTGACGGCAGCGGCATGCTGCCTTTCAAGTACGGCACGTTTAATCTTGCTGCCCGCGAGGGTGTCCCGATTGTCCCGGCAGGCCTTATTGACACGGCAGCAGTACTGCCCAAAGGCCAACTGGCAATGGTGCGCGGCGCCAAAGCAAGCGCCAACTTTGGCATTCCGATCAGTGTCGCCAGCATGCAGTCGCTCGGCATCGACGGCACCCGCGAGCACTGTCGTAAGAACATCGAGCAACTCCTGCGCCCGCCGACCGACGCGGCTGGTACAGCCACCGCCAAAGCCCTTGCCAGGGCCGCCGCGCAGAACATGGAGCGGATGTTGGATCAGGGCATTGAGCACATGCGCGCACGCAATCTGAATAGTGTGTTTAACATGCTGAAACTGGCCAAATTTTCTGATCCGGACGAAATTTCGGCTGCCGTACAGCACGCCCGTGCCTTTGGCTTCAAAGTGATGGCCGCCCCGTTTGTGGTGGGTGCCATGCAGTTGCGAAAACTGCATAACCTGGCCTACGGGCTCCTGCGGCGCGCGCCGGGCGATCCTTACCTGAACTATTTGCTCACGCAATATCACTTGCGTGTGCCCACGATTCTGGGCGGGCGCAAATCCGCAGCGCTAATGCACGCCACGCAAGCCTACGAGCAAGCCCCTGCGTACGGTATCCAGCGAGAGAAATTCGCCATTGCCTATGCCACCGCACTTTCGAACATGGGCGTACATGCACAGGCGAGCGAGGTGCTGAACGAGCATTTTGCACGCCATCTAGACGGTAGCCGCAAAGCTAACACACCGCGCCTGGTGCGACGTTGCGATCGCGCACGAGCACTGTTGGACCGGCTGCACAAAGCCGCCTGAATCAATACGCCGAGCAGACGCCAAAAGGACCCTATCATGGATGCTTCACAGCCCCTTCATCGCAGCCCGCGCAAGCCCTCGTTGCCGGACGAGTTTTTCGGCCCGTCCTTGTTGGGCGGCAGTGCACTTATCGGCTTCATGTTGCTTACCTTTTCGGGCTCAGCGCTGGCCAACTACTACATCATCATGCAAACGGATCTGGCCTGGTGGTGGAAAGCGCTGGCCTGTGTGCCAGGCGCGCTGCTCGGCGGAAACGCCGTTCACCTGATGGGCTTCATCGGCCATGAGGGGTTTCACTTTGGTCTGCACAAAAGCCGCCTGGTCAGCGCGGTGTTGGGGTTGCTTTTCTCAGCCATGACAATTGTATTTTTTCAAAGCGGCATGGCACTGGATCACTGGACTCATCACAAGCTGACCAACACCAAAGACGATCCGGATCTGCAGCTACTTCAGCACTACAAAACCTTTTGGTCGCGGTTTTTTCTGCAGCGCTTCCGGGCCAATCGAAAATACTTCGCGCGCACGCTGATGCTGGCATCGTCGCGTCCCATTCCGGCCGAGTTGAGCAAAATTAAAAACCCGATGAGCCGGGCCACCATGCGTCATCTTGCATGGCTCAATTTTGTCTTCGCCGGTATGTGGCTGGCCATCTACCTGATGATCGACTCGGTGTTGCCGGGCATGTTTGTGATTGGCTTTGCGATCCCCGGCATCCTCGGCTCCTGGCTCTCCGGCATTCGCTCCTTCGTGGAGCACAATCAAACCACCACCGGGCAGTTCAAAGACACTCGCAGCCGAGTATCGCCCATCTTCACGCTTTTGCACTTCGGCGGCAACTACCACCTTGAGCATCATCTGTACCCAACGATACCGCAGTGGCGATTGCCCAAAGTGCATCAGTACCTGAAGACCCGGGGCGTATGGGATCAACTGGAAGATCCCTCGTTGATCGAGCCAGGACTGTTCAGCGGGTATCGCTTTGCCACTCGTCGGTACAGCTACGGTGAGCTGCGCAAGGAAGGCCCTGCGTCAGACAAACTGACTGCCGCCACCAGCATCCCGGGTTAGCGGCACCTTGGCGCCGCATTGCAGGCACGTGAAGAACGGATATACACAATGAAAGACAACAACCTCGACGTCACACCCAGCTCCCGCCCGTTAGGCGGTTTTGAGCTGGTGATGGCCCAGCTTGGCGAGAGCATGGGACCGGACATGATCATTGCGCAGGTGCGCGGACCGATGAGCGCGGACCTGCTGGAGTACGCGGCGTTCCGCGTGCAACAGCGCCACCCCTCGCTGCGCGCCAGCATCCACTGGCCCAAAGGTGATGCCGCTGCACGCCCGCGCTTTGAGTACCAGCAGGCCACCTTAGGCGCGGTCGATATCGAGGTAGTTGACCCGACGCAGGCGGGCGAGCCTAACGACCCCCGAGCCGTGTGGCAGCAGGTAGCTGAGCAGCTCAGCCAGCACCGTTTCCGCCTGAGCGAAGGATTCTTGATGCGTCTGGTGTGGGTGCCGGAGCAAAGTAACGAGCCACAGGGCACGTTGATCTGTGCAGCTCACCACGCCGTGGTCGATGGCACCTCGCTGATGCGCGTGCTTAACGAGCTGCTGGCCGCGTGTGGTGCCATCGCCGAACGGATGCACAAAGACAACACGAGCTGCGCGCTGGCCGCCACCGCCCTGCCGCCGGTACAGTCACTGCCTGCCACACCCGCAGTCACCGAGATGCTTAGCTTCTCGCTGCTGGACAAACTGGCGATCAGCATCGGACGCCGCCAGTTGGTACGCGCGCAGCGAAACTTCGTGAAAACACCAACCCTTCCGGTGGCACGTGCACTTGAGCGCGATGAGCAGGTCAAGACCCTGTGTTTTTTCCACAGCGGCGAGCAACGCGGCTGGGATGCTCTGGACGGCGCACGCAAAGCGCACGGGGTCACTGTGGGAGGCGCCTTCGCGGCCGCCATCCAGAGCGCCGTGCTCAAACACCTGCAACGTATCGGTGCACCCGTGCCCATGAAGCGCGGGCGCGTACATCTGCCCATGTCCATGGACTACAACATGCGCACGCGCCTTGATCGCGATCAATTGCATCCGCATGCCGTTGGCCTGTACACCGGGATCGCCGATGTAGGCATCAGTGTGCCCGCCACCATCGGCTTCTGGGACCTTGCAGCGCAGTTGTCACATTCGGCGCACGAGCAGGCGAGAAAACGCATGCCCTCGCTGTTCCAAGGCGTGGCCGACACACTGCCTGACCTGGCCGCCTTTACCAAAACCAACCGTATCGACTTTACCGCCACTGGGGGCACTGGCGAGAGCATCAACATCAGCAACGTTGGCCGCTACCCATGGCCCGACACCCACGGCGACTTCGCGCTTGAACACGTGTTCGGTTTTAACGGCGCCTGCGTGATGGGGCCAATGCTGATCTTTTGGTTGCGTCACGTACGCGGGCACCTTTGCTACAACGCAATCGCCGCTTCACCTGCGTGCGAACGATCGGCCGCCCAATCTATCTTTAATAACGTTTGCCACCTGATGGAAAACGCGGGCGAAGACCAGCAGTGGCTGCGGGCCGCCGCGTGACCGCCCTGCCGCGCATCGCATCTATGCAGCTCCGGGCGCCGTGCCCGCGCCACCCGCACAACAGGCACGTCAACGGGCGTGCGGACAGGACCTCACAATCATGAGCACCAGAACCATTGCACACACGATCGAGTGGTTAAGCCAGTACGCCGCCCGCGAGCTTAACGTGACGGTGCAAGCCGATGGCAGCACTGAGCTCGCACTGCTTGGCGCCGACTCGCTTGAAGCGGTAACTATGATCAGCGAACTCGGGCAGTGGCTGGAGTTGGAGCTGTGCCCCAGCATGCTGTGGGACTGCGAGAGCATGGCAGATATTGCGCACCTCGCGATCACCGGCGAAATTGACATGAGCCACCGCCTAGCGGCCACTGCCGCGCAGGATAACGCGCACCCATACCGTCAGTTCGTCAATCCGGCACTCGCACGCAAACTCGAGCAACTGGATCTGGATAAGGAATTTGTCCGCGCCGAGGGCAGTTTTGTTTACGACAGCGAAGGTCGACGCTATCTGGACTTCATGGCGCAGTACGGCGCATTGCCGTTCGGGCACAATCCACCCGCCATCTGGCAGGCTCTGAGCGACAGTATCGCCCGGCAAACACCTTGTATGGTGCAGCCCTCTTTGTTGCGCCCGGCAGGCGAACTGGCGCGGCGACTGATCGCTATTGCGCCGACGGGACTGAACCGGGTCACCTTCGCGAACAGTGGTGCGGAGGCGGTGGAAGTGGCCATCAAACTCTGCCTGCAAGCCACGCAGCGAAAAGGCATTCTCTCCACCCATCGTGGCTTTCACGGTAAAACACTGGGCGCCCTGTCCGCCTCAGGGCGCGCCGAGTATCAGTCGCCATTCGGACTGCCGCTGGAAAATTTTAGCCGGGTCGCATACGGCGATCTTGATGCGTTGCGAGCAGCCCTTGAGGCACAACCAACGCACTTTGCGGCGTTTATTGTCGAACCCATTCAGGGCGAAGGCGGTGTGATTGAACCACCTGCTGGGTACTTGGCTGGTGCCAAAACCGTCTGCAATCAGTACGGCGTATTGCTAGTCGTTGACGAGGTGCAAACCGGCCTGGGCCGCACCGGGCATATGTTCGCCTGCGAGCCTGCAGGGGTTGCCCCCGACGTCCTGACAATCGCCAAAGCACTGGGTGGCGGGCTGATGCCGGTTGCGGCGGTGTTATGCACAGAGTCCGTGTTCGGCGAGCCGTTCGCGCTCAAGCACTCCTCTACTTTTGGCGCCAATACGCTGGCGATGCAGGCCGGGCTCGCGACGTTGGATATGCTTGAACAAAACCAATGCGCGATGCTGCACAACGTGCAGAAAAACGGCGTGTATCTGAAAGGTCTGCTGGAAGATGTCCAGACCCGTTTTGGACAACTTATCGAGAGCGTTCACGGGCGCGGCATGATGCTGGGTATCCGTTTTGGTGTGCGCCGCGAGCAGTGGCCGGACAGTTTTCTTGGCGTCGCCGCCGAGCAGAAACTGCTGGCGCAGCTCATCGCCGCGTACTTGCTTAACGTCGAAGGACTGCGGGTCGCGCCGACGCTGAATCAAGGCGACGTACTGCGCGTACAACCGCCACTAAACGCGACTCGCGAGCAGTGCGCGCAGGCTGCCCAGGCCATTGAGCGCTGCATGGAGGTGCTGGCAAGCGGCGACACCGCACGCTTGTTCGGCTCCATACTGGACCGGGCTGAGCGTGCGGCGACGGGTGCTGTCATGCACCCGGTGCGCGAACCCGCGCCAGTTCACGAGCAGGACACGCACTTCGGGTTTTTGCTGCATCCGCTGGACGCTGAAAGTTTCGTTCACTTCGATCCCACCCTAACTGCGCTGCATGACGCGCAGCTGGCGGATTTCGTCGACAGCATGGATGGCGTCTGCGATCCGTTCATTGCCAGTACGGTCCGGGTGGAATCTCCCACTGGGGCAACGGCACGCGGGGAGTTCATCCTGATCCCACGCACCACCGATGCCATGTTGGACATGCCGCGCGAGCAAGTGCTTGAAGAACTGCGCGATGGGGTGCGTATGGCGCGACAGCGCGGCGCGCAGATAGTGGGACTGGGCGCATATACCTCAGTGCTGAGCGGCGGCGGCAGCGATCTTGCCGACGAGCAGGTGCCGCTCACCTCCGGCAACTCACTCACAGCGGTGGCCGGCGTGGACGCCCTATCGTTGGCGTTGCGCAAGCTGCACCGGTCCTGGCGTAGCAGCTCGGCTGCCGTCGTCGGCGCAGCAGGCTCCATCGGGCGTGCCAGCGCAATTTTGCTGGGGGAGAGAGTCTCCCAGTTAATCCTGCTCGGAAACCCTAACCGCAGCGCAGCGCAGGGTCGGGAAAGACTGCTGGACGTTGCCACCGATGTTTGCCGCCATCTGGCCGCGCAACCTTCGGTGGGCGTGCTAGGCGAAACCGTTCGTGCGCTCACGGCTAGTCAAGGCCCGGACACCGATGCTGTGAATTTTCGTGAGCTGGCGCTAGCGTTGGAAAGCAGCCGCCACCTCATTCTCACCACATGTACCTCAGCGCTTAAGAACGCCGACCTGGTGATCACCGCCACCAACGTCACTGGCAGCCTATTTGTTGCAAGCGAGTTGAAGGCCGGCGCAATCGTGTGCGATCAGTCCCGGCCCCGTTCGGTCCGCGAAGCGGACATGCAGGATCGGCCGGATGTACTGGTAATCGATGGCGGTCTTATTGAGGTGCCCGGGCGCCCCTACATCGGGCCATACGGACTGGACAAGGGTCTGGCCTACGCGTGTATGGCCGAGACCATGTTGCTGGCGCTCGAAGGGCATCTGCAGCATTGCAGCCTGGGCATGACCTTGCGTGTGCAAGACACCACGTTACTGCGCGATCTGGCACGCCGCCACGGATTTGAAGTGGCTGCGCTGCAGAGCTTTTGTGAACCCGTCGGCGAGACCCGCTGGGAGCAATTACGTAACGCCCTGGCACCCGAACGGGCGTTGAGCCGATCGCCCGCCGCCTGAGCGCGCGTGCAACCCGATACATGAATCGATTGATATCTGCGAACGAGGAACTGCACCATGGACAACACACTCACCTATAGAACACTGGTTGAAGCCGCTCTGGATCGGGCACGGAAGATGCCGGACAAAGTAGCTTACGAGTTCCTGCAAAAAGGCGGCGTGCGCGATTCACTGACCTACAGTGAGTTACATACCCGTGCCTCCTCGGTCGCCGGCGCGTTGCTGGCCATCGCGCAAACAGGCTCGCGCGTGCTGCTGCCGAGCACCTGCAATCTGGACTTCCATGTCGCGTTCCTGGCCTGCCAGTACGCCGGCATGGTGGCGGTGCCAGTGCCCAAGGTGCAGCTCAAACGCAATGCACCCAACCTGGGTCTGGACCGCTTTATCGGCGTTGTGCAGGATGCCAGTGCCGCCGTGGCACTGTTTACCGAAGAGGACTTGGCGCGACTTGAAGAGCCGCTTGGAGAATGCGAGGCGCTGCGGGGGCTGAGCATTACCAGTGTCGCCCGCGCGCTCAATCACGAGCCCATCCTGGTGGAGCAGCTCGCCGCAACGCCAGACACACTGGCCTTTTTGCAGTACAGCTCCGGGTCTACCGGTAACCCCAAAGGCGTGATGCTTACCCACGGCAATATCATGGCCAACCAGCGCCAGATTCAGAGCCGCTTCAAACTCCCCTCGCACGCCACCATCGTCTCGTGGCTGCCGCTTTACCACGACATGGGCTTATGCTCCGGCTTGTTCCTCGGCTTATACCTTGGCGTGCCGGCGGTACTCATGAACCCGATTAGCTTCGTGGCGCGCCCGCAAACGTGGCTGCAGGAAATTAACCGTCACGAATGGGTGCTGAGCGGCGCGCCCAACTTCGCGTACGCACTGTGCACATCAAAAATCAATGATGAGACGGTACAGGGGTTGGATCTATCAGGTTGGAAGGTTGCCTTTAATGGCGCCGAGCCCATCCAGGCCAGCACCATGACCAACTTTGCGGCGCGCTTCGCGCCGGCCGGGTATGACTACGGCTATTTCTACCCCTGCTACGGGCTGGCGGAGGCGACCTTGTTCGTCACCGGCGGTGAGCCTGGGACGCAACCCATCGTACGCTGGTTCGACAAACAAGCGCTTGGGCGCAACACCGCCAGCGTCGGTGATGCCGACCCCACGCTCGCCTCCCCACTGGTAGGTTGTGGGCGTACGGCCAACGATGCACACGTGGCAATCGTTGCACCCAATACGCACACACGCCTTGACGATGGTCAGGTAGGGGAAATCTGGATCAGCACCCCGAGTGCCGGATCGGGCTACTGGCAGCAGCCGGAAATCTCCGCCGACACCTTTGGTCTGACGCTGGAGAACGACCCGGGACGCACCTACTTTAGCACTGGCGACCTGGGCTTCTTCGACGGCGGCGAGTTGTTTGTCTCCGGCCGCATCAAAGAGATGATCATCATCAACGGGGTTAACTACTATCCGCAGGATATCGAGCGCGCCGCCAACAGCGTCTGTCCGGGACTGCGCGTTACCGCCGCGTTCGCCACTGGCGAGGAACCGGCCATCGAGCTGGTAGTGGTAGCAGAAGCCAGTCAGGCACTGCTTGCGAGCGAAGATGAGCAGAAGATCATCAGCGACATTCGCAAGGCGGTGAACCAGGAGTTCCAGCTCTCGCTGAGCCAGGTGATCCTGACCGAGCCTGGCTCCATTCCACGCACCACCAGCGGCAAGATTCAACGCTGCGCCTGCCAAAGCAGGTTGAAAAAGGGTGTGTTTGGTGCACGCCGCCGCGCCGCTCGCAAAGCGGCCTGAACCCACCCAGTACGCATTGCGCATTGCTTATACCAGTGACTTAAACCGGGACCCGACGATGAAAAAGCCAGCGCCAATTACCTGTGAGGACGATCTGCGAGAGCTTGAGCAGACGCCGATCGCGCAGCGCAACCTCGCGCCAAGCACCTACGAGGCGTTTCTGCGCGGCGCTGCACTCGACCCTGACAAAGTGGCGATGACGTACTTTATCGACGGGCATTGTTACAACCCGGCGAGCATCCCGCTGCGAGCCAAGTGCCGGGATCTGGCGGCGCGAGTCATTCGCGGCAAGAAATGCGCCGAACCGTTCCGCCAGATCACCTTTGGTGAGTTGCGCGAGAAGATCACTCGCAGTGCCAATCTGTTTCACAGCTTGGGGGTGGGTAATCAGGATGTGGTGACGCTGCTGCTGCCCAACCTGATTGAGACTGCCTATGTGATGCTGGGCGCGCAGGCGGCCGGCATTGTCAATCCGGTCAACCCAATGCTCGAGCCGGAGATAATCGAAGGCATCCTCAACGCAGCAGGCACCAAAGTGCTGGTCGCGCTGGGGCCGCTGCCGGGCACCGACATCTGGGGCAAAGTGCAGGCGGTGCGTGATCAGGTACCCAGTCTGAAAGCCATCGTCACCGTTTTCGGGCGCAGCAATCCAGCGCAGGGAATTTATTCGCTGGAAGAACATTTGGATGGATTCGACGGTGAGCGTCTGGATTCCGGCCGCAACATCGTGCCGGAAGATGTCGCCTCATTGTTCCACACGGGCGGCACCACCGGCGTGCCCAAGTTGGTGGTACGCACACACGCCAACGAAGTGGCCGCCGTTAAGATGCTGGAGCTGGCGCTGCCGCTGGAGCCGCACGACACCGGTCTGATCGGGCTGCCATTGTTCCACGTGCTGGCCAGCACCGGCGCGATGCTGGGCGGGCTGTGCCAGGGCACGCATATCGTGATGGCCGGTGCTAAGGGATTTCGCACGACCGCTGTAGTCCCAAGATTTTTTGAAATTCTGGCGAGGCACAAGGTCAGCTATTTCTGCGCAGTCCCCACCGTGTTCTCGGCGCTGCTAGACAACCCGGTATCGCCGGAGCTGCTGGCCAGCGTAAAGTTCGCTATCTCGGCGGGCGCGCCGTTGCCCAGCGAAGTATTCAAACAGTTTCAGGCCAAGACCGGCATCCAGTTGCTTGAGGGGTACGGGCAGACCGAAGCGACAGTGATGAGCAGCATTAACCCCATTGGCGCCGCGCCACGCATAGGCTCCATTGGATTGCGAGCACCGTATTGTCAAATGCGCCCGGTCATCCTCACGCCTGCGGGCGAGTATGCGCGTGATTGCGAGACAGATGAAATCGGCACCATCGTGAAGCGCGGCCCGCACATCAGCCAGGGTTACATGCAGACCGCGCAGAATGACGGACTGTGGGTGGTGGACGATGATGGCGAGCGCTGGTTGAACAGTGGCGACCTGGGCCGTCGGGATGCGGACGGTTACTTCTGGTTGACCGGCCGATCACGCGAGCTGATTATTCGCGGCGGCCACAACATCGACCCACGGATTATTGAAGAGGCTCTGCACCGACATCCGGCAGTGGCCGAAGTGGCCGCCATTGGTCGGCCCGACTCCTATGCCGGAGAAGTGCCGGTCGCGTACGTAGTGTTGCACAACGATGCCGATCCCGAAGAGCTGATGCGTTTCGCCGCGCAGCATATCCCCGAGCGCGCCGCGTTGCCGAAGGCCGTGCGGATTATCAGCGCGCTACCGACCACGGCAATCGGAAAAGTCTTCAAGCCGCGTCTGATATGGTGGGAAACCGCTGATGCGCTGCGCGGCGAACTGCGTGGACTGCAAGCGCAGATATCCACCTCCAGCGTGGAGGTGGATGCGCACCAGGTGCATGGCAGTATTGCCCACGTGCAGGTGAACGCGGCCGACGGTGTCGACCGTTCGGAACTCGAGCAAGGTGTTCTCAGTCTGCTGGGGCGATACAAAATCGCCCTGGATCTTAAATGCCAATAGGAAACCCATGATGTCCCCGATCAAGCCATCCACACGATACGCCCGCTGGATAACCAGCCACCGATGGGCCGTGCTGCTGAGTACCCTGGTGCTGGTGGCGATCTGCGGCGCCGGCCTGAGCAAACTGTCGTTCACCAATGATTACCGCGTCTACTTTGACCCGGACAACGCGCAGTTACAGGCCTACGAGAAACTGGAAAACACCTTCACCAAGGGCGACAACATCCTGTTTGTGCTGACCGCAAATGACGGCAGCATTTTTGGCCCTGACAAGCTCGCGGCCATCGAGTCGCTTACCGCACAGGCGTGGAAGCTGTCGCATTCCATCCGGGTGGACTCCATCACCAACTTCCAGCATTCGTATGCTGAGCAAGACGACCTGGTGGTAGCCGATCTGGTTGAAAACGCGAGGGATCTAACGCCAGCCCGCATTAACGCTATCCGCGAGATTGCGTTGAGTGAGCAGCGTTTGGTCAACAGCCTGATCTCACCCAGCGGCCATACCACCGGGGTGAACGTGACCATCAAGCTGCCGAAAGGCGTGCTGGAGCGCCAGGTAGTCACTGAGGCGCGGGCCATGGCGCAGCAGTTCGCGCAAACCTACCCCGCCTTCACCGTGCATGTCACCGGCATGGTGATGATGAACAATGTATTTCCGGAAGCCGCCGAGCGGGACATCATGACGTTAATCCCGCTGATGTTCCTGGCCGTCGCGCTGGGTCTGCGACTGTTCTTCGGCGCCATCGCGCCCACCCTAGCCACGCTCAGCGTCGTCGGTCTGACCAACATTGTGGCACTGGGGATTGCCGGCTGGATGGGGATGGCCTTGTCGCCGGTCTCGGTCTCCGCCCCGACTATAATTCTCACCATCGCTGTTGCCGATTGTGTGCATATTATCGTGGGTTGCATGATCGCCCGGCGGGAGCACGAGGATGCCGTGTCCACCGTGGTCGCGTCTCTCACGGCCAACATAAAACCCATTCTTATTACCTCCTTGACCACCGCCGTGGGCTTTCTTGGCATGAACGCCAGCGATGCACCGCCGTTTCGTGATCTGGGTAACATCGTTGCCATCGGTGTCACCGCTGCGCTGGTGCTGTCGCTGGTGTTTCTGCCAGCGTTGATGAGCCTGCTGAGCCCGGTGCGCCCCGCGGCCGCCACCCGCACTGCAGGCCTGATGCAGATAATCGCGAACGCGGTTATCAACAAACCCAAGACGGTGCTACTGGCACTGATGATTCCGGTCGCGGCGCTCACCATCTTGTCGGTGCAGAACGAGGTGAACGACAACTTCGTGGAGTACTTCGACGAGTCGCTGGAGTTTCGCCGCAGTGCGGATTACGCCAGCGAGCACCTCACCGGGCTCAACCTGATCGAGTATGCGATCGACTCCGGCAAACCCGAGGGCATCAGCGAGCCTGCATATCTGGCAACACTGGAAGCGTTCTCCGAGTGGTACCGGGCGCAACCGAAGGTGATCTACGTGGGTAACTTCACCACGGTGATGAAGCGCCTGAACACCAATATCCACAACGACGATCCTGCGCACTTTCGTATACCGCAAGATCCGCAGCTCGCAGCGCAGATACTGCTGCTGTATGAACTGTCGCTGCCATTCGGTCTGGACCTGAACAATCAGCTCAGCATGGATAAGTCGACCAGCCGGTTCACCGTGCTGCTCGATTCCATCACGACGAACGAGCTGCTGGCGCTGGAGCAACGCGCGCAGGCGTGGTTGCGTACTAACGCACCGGCGCCGATGCACACCGTCGGTGCCAGCCCAACCGTGATGTTCGCCCACGTGGGCGTGGAGAACATCAAAAGTATGTTCAAGGGGGCCGGCATCGCGCTCGTTTGCATCACCATAATCCTGCTGTTGGTACTACGCTCGCTGCGCCTGGGCGCCATCAGTGTGCTTGCGAATGTGCTGCCGGCAGCGACGGCGTTTGGACTATGGGCCTTGCTGGTCGGACGCATCGGCGTGGCCTCCGCCGCGGTGCTGTCGGTCACCTTAGGCATCGTCGTAGATGATACCGTGCACTTTCTAAGCAAATACCACACTGCACGGCATCGCGGGTTGAACGTCGTCGATGCCGTGCGCGATGTGCTGAGCACGGTAGGCCCAGCGCTGGTGGTTACCTCGATGGTACTGATCGCCGGATTCGCCGTACTTTCGTTATCGGCATTCGTCCCTAATGGCGAGCTAGGGCTGCTCACGGCCATCACCATTGCACTGGCACTTGTACTGGATATTCTGCTGTTGCCCGCGCTGCTGATCCTGGGTGATCGCTGGCACCAGCGCCGCAAGGCACCCACAGCACAACGGGATATCGCGCAACCGACGCCAGCCACGCCTACGCAGCCACCCGAATTACCGCAGAACATTGCCCCCGTAACTCCCTGAACCTGAGGTTTACCATGAACAAACTCATCCGATTGGCAATGACAGCGCTGCTGGCACCCGTGGCCGCCAGCGCTACCGAATTGTCACAACTGCTGCGCAGCGATATTGATGCAGACAAAAAGGGCATGGCCGTCGCACTGGAGCAGGAGCACCGCGATACTGGCTTTGGCGACATCAGTGCCGAGCTGCAGATGATCCTGATTGACGAGCGTGGCCGCGAGGCCTCGCGCAAGATGCGCAACAAAGTTCTCGAAGGGCCCGATGGCGAAGGCGACAAGAACCTGATTGTGTTTGATCAGCCGCGTGACATCAAAGGCACCGCACTGCTCACCTACAGCATGCTGGAGGCACCTGACATGCAGTGGCTGTTTCTGCCGGCGGTCAAACGCGTGAAGCGCATTGCCTCCAAGAATCGCTCCGGGCCGTTCCTGGGCAGCGAGTTTTCCTACGAAGACATGTCCACACCGGTATTGGAAAAATACGACTACCGATTTGTGGAAGAAACTGAGCTAAATGGCACCGCATGCTATGTGATCGAAAGCACTCCCAAAGATGAGAACTCCGGATACAGCCGCATCGTTACCTGGGTAGACACCGAAGAGCTGCGGATGATGAAATCTCACTACTTTGATCGGGAAAATACGGAGCTGAAAACGCTTACGGCACATGAGTATCGTCAGTTTAACGATCAGTACTGGCGCCCGGCCGAGTTGCACATGCTCAACCACCAGACGGGCAAATCCACGCGTTTGGTGTTCAGCGAATACCTTTTTGGTAACGGCCTGAGCGAGCGGGAGTTCACCAAAGCGAGCCTGGCCAGCAGCCGCTAGCAACAAAAACCGTTAGGCGGCCGTGCGGTCCGCCGGGCAGAGGGCCTTCAATTGGGCCTCGGCGGCCCGCATGGTGCCCGCAAGGGTATCGTCGAACTCCTCAATTAAGCCGCACACAACACCGTCGTGGCACGCGTCTTCCACTGCCTCGATAACACCCAGCAACGCGTCCGCGCGGAAGGCGCGGGCGGTGCCTTTGAGGTTGTGCGCCAGGTGCTCAATCTGCGCGCAATCCTCCAGCGCTTCCAGATTGTGCAACTGACGCCGTGTCTCGCACGCCAGGGCAACGAACAAACGTAACTGGTTCACCAGCATTTGCCTCGTCCATCCCAACTCGCTGCGTGGGTAATCAAAATCACAGCCCACGGCCAGCAGCCGGGCGATCCGCTGGCGCAGTAACGCAGGGCGCACCGGCTTGCTGACCACCCCGTCCATGCCGGCCTCGCGACAGGCCTCAATCTGGGCCCGCGACGTGCTGGCCGTCACTGCCATGATGGGAAGGCCTATGCCCACTGGCAACGCGCGGATGCGACGCGTGGTTTCGCACCCGTCGATCCCGGGCATCTGCACATCCATCACAATGGCGTCGTAGCGCGCCTGGGAAAGCCGGTTGATCGCCTCGTATCCATTGTCGACCAAATCCACCAGCATACCTGCCTGCTCAAGCGCAACCTGTTGTACCGCCTCCATGTCATCCACCACCAGAATATGGCGCCCACGCAACTGGTCGGTGCGCGGGGATGAGTGAGCGGTATCGCCCGGCAGGTCCACTGGAAGTTGCAGCTTGACCGGGCGGAACTCGCGCGACAGCGTGGGTGTGCCAAGCGGGACAGTGAGTGAGAAGTGACTACCCTTGCCCAGCGTGCTGCTCACATCAATACGCCCGCCCATGTGCTCGGCCAAGCGCTTGCTGATGGTTAGCCCCAGCCCGCTGCCACGCGTGCGGCCGCCGGTGCAGATATTGTTCAACGGGCCCGCGCCATGCCCATTGCGCACCTGGAAGTAAGGGGCGAAAAGATGCGGCAGTACGGCCGGCGCGATGCCAATACCCGTATCGATCACATCGAACCTGAGCACCACGTCCTGACGCTGCTGGCTCTGCTCACTCACGCTTAAACGTACTGTCCCGCTGCGGGTAAATTTGATCGCGTTCCCTAACAGATTCACCAGGATCTGGCGCAAGCGTACCGGGTCGCCGACCAGCCGGCGCGGCACACCGTCGGCCACGGCGGGCAGCAGCAGGATGTCTTTCTGCTCGGCCAGCGGCGCCAGCAGCGACAGCGCCGAACCGGTGACATCCGCCAGCTCAAAATCCGCCTTCGCCAATGCCAACTCGCCAGCGGCCAGGCGGCCGATATCCAAAAAGTCATTAATAATCTGCAGCAACATCGTAGAGGCCTCGTGTATGGGGCGTACGTACTGCGATGCGGTGTGTGCCTGCTGCTCGTGACGCAACGCCATTTCGGCGTAGTGCACAATGGAGTTCAGCGGCGTGCGTAACTCATGGCTGACGTAAGAGAGGTACTCAGCTCTGGCGGCCAACTCACGACGTTGCTCATCGAGCGAACGGTTGCGCTGATCAGTCGGGGGGGTTGGTGGGTGCATCGATCTTCTTTGTATTGGACTACGTCGCGAATCGCGAATCAGATTCGTCGAGCGTGATTCAGTAGTAACTGTCGCAGCCATTTGTGGGCGCGGTCGCTATGGGCATGCTCATGCCAGAACTGGTAGGTGCGCAAACTGGGGGCATCAAATGGCGTACGTCGCAACAACTCACCGTGGCGGGTCGCGATACGCTCCGGCACTACGCCTGCAAGGTCGGTGTTTGCCACCACCTGCGGCAGCTGCGAGAGGGTCGGTACGCTTGCAAGCGGCCCGTCAGCACGTGCGTGCAGCAGCGCGTCAATGGAATCCAGGCCGGTCAGCACGTGTCCGCGTACATCATTATCCTCCACATCACAGGCCACAATCTGCTCCCATTGATCATCAAACAGGTGCTGGCAACGCAGCGTGGGAAACAAGGAACTGTTGTGGTGCACAAGCAGGTCGATCTCGCCGTGCTTAAGCGCTTTCAGTGCCGGTTGTAACCGTGCATCGCTACTGGTTGACACGTGCAGCGGCAGCAACTCCACCTGCAATGCGATATTAGGTGCCGTCATCGACAGCAGGTCCAGTACGCGGTGAACCAGTACGTCCACCACATAGTCGGTGGCGGCGAGGCGAAACACGCGGGCGCTGCTCGCGAAATCAAATTCGTCCGGCGCCTGGATGCCGGTCCGGATCAGCGCTAGCGCATTGCGCACGGGCGGAGCAATCAGCTGCGCGCGATGCGTGGGCACCAGCCCGCCTGGCTCGCGAATAAACAGCTCGTCGTCTGTCAGGGCGCGCAATCGCCCCAACGCTTTGCTCACTGCCGATTGACTCATCGCCAGTCGACTGCCTGCCTTAGTGGTGCTTCGCTCTTGGATGAGCATGTCGAACACCACCAGCAGATTCAGATCGACCGAGCGCAAATTCATGCGGCCAGTTCTTCATAGAAGCGATGTTTGGAATCTTCTCGCAGGTGGTGCCTCACCCTTGCATCCACCAGACCCGGCCGACACGGCTTGGTGAAGTAATCCAGCGCACCCTGCCTGAGACCGTTCACGATGTGCACACCCCGAGTACGAGCGCTGGCGATAATCACCGGAGTACGTGCTGTGGCGGCACGCAGGCGCAAACCTTCCAGCACTTCGTAACCGCTCATATCCGCCAGCATCAGATCGAGGAGGCACAAATCGATGCGGGTATCCTCCGTCTGCGCGATCTCCAGCGCTTGCGCCCCACTGCTGGCGAACAGAAGCACGTACTGCTCGCTGCCCAGGCACTCCTCCAGCATCAGCCGGTCAGCGGGGTTGTCGTCGACGATCAAAACCCGTGCGCGGTTGCCCGGCTGATGCAGGGCCCGCCAACGACGCTGGATGTCGGGTGCACTCAGCGAACGCATCACCCGGCACTTGGCCTGGAACAAGCGTTGTTGCCTGCCCAATAGCGCCTCTATCTTCTGCATCAACACCGAGAACATGACGGGTTTGACCAGATAGTCGCTGGCACCTAGCTGGAATGCGTACATCTCCCGCTCAATGGCGCTTTCATTCGTCGTAAAGATCACTGGGATATCGGCGCCTGCCGACACCTTACGCAATCGCTGCACCACGTCGAATCCGGACATGTCAGGCAATTGCACGTCGAGCAGCATCAAATCTACCCGAGTGCCGCTTTGCTCAATATGCTGCAACGCACTACCACCATCACTCACCACGCTGACCGCGTATTTGTGCGCAAGCGCATCACTAAACAATCGCTGCGCCGCCGGATCGTCGTCCACGATCAGAACATTGGCGCCCCCACTTACGCTAGACATAATCCCCTCCCGAAAAGTTGCGCGAGTCTAGCCTATGCCGTGGCCCAAAATTGACTAATTTTTCCTTCTTTTCCATGACTTTAGCGAGGTCTCTGTTTGTCCTATCAGGTTACAAAAGTAAAGACTTGAACGTGATCAAGATGTTACATAAGCGGATGGCACATAATGTTGCACACGCGCCACGGCAAGGGATAGGGGCTGTAACAAAGGGCGCTGGGGTCGTTCCACGACCCAGAGTGCTGCCTTGCGCAAATTCGAATCTGTGGAGTCCGTTTTGGGGGGTGAGAACGGGTCTCTTGCGGCACAGCAAACGGCAAGTTGATACCACCAGATTTAGTCACTGGCGGCGGCATTGGGGCCTTGGTTGAATCCAGATGAGGTCGATCAATCGCCATCGTACTCTCCTGTTGGCAATGCCCGTCTCCACCGGCACAGCCTACGGCTCACAGCTCCGGCGAAGTCTCGCGATGCGCATGCCAAACGATGGCACGCGGACATGAGATTGGTATTAATAAATAGCGGGTTTTCGCGGCAAGTGCCCTCACGCACTCTCAAGGAAGGGCCCGGGTGTCGCAAAACAGGCCCGATTAAACGTCGTAAAACGCCTAAGCCCACCTGCGACATTCATATCACCCCATGCCCACAGCCGACACACAGCTTTCGTACAGCTTTCCTTCAGGGAGCACACCACCGCACGGTGAAATACTTGAGGGTCGCAACAACCGGCGCCGTGCTGAGCCTGTCGCGTTCGTAAACGCAAACTGCCCGTCTAAACCTTTGTTGCCTACTACCTACCTCTTACTCAATGGAGAGTGCAATGAAACAAGCTTTTTGATCTCACTCCTAGCTATTTGTTGAGATTCGGATCGACTGTCCATCGCGCAAATTCGAATCGATGCATTTGTCATTCCTCAACGCATACAACAACAAACTGGACGGGCAAATTCGGCCGCTTGCGCACGGCGGCAGTGTTATGCTCAAGGCCGGTATTTAGAGGTGACTGAATGGGTCTTGTATTTGTCGCGATATTCGCACTCCTTGCGTTCCTCGCGGGTTGTGGTCTTTCAGTGTCAGTTCGTGTGATGAAATCCAGCGGTCTGGTGGGCGATACGATGTTTCGCCCTTATCAGAGATTCCTCGGAATTGCCGGTGTCATCGTTGGTGCCTTGATGATGCTCTGGACGCTCGTCGCATCCAGTTTTTTCTGCTGCAGCGGGCGGCAAGTGTACGCGGTGTTCTTCGCCGCGGGCATAGCGATGGCTTTGCTGGGTCTTATTTTCGCCGTCTGCTTGGCAAGAAACCGGACAGGCTCCACACTGACGCGCCACAAATTGGACCAGTTATTACCCAAACTGATGCCGGCGCTGTTCCTGTTGAGCCTGGTTTCCATCTTTTTATCGGGATGGAGCCTATGGATATTGTTGGAACGCCTATGGGCACCGTCTTGATCTAATGGTGTGATATCCGACGGAGGAGCAGGTGGGGCGCTGCTCCTCGGATAAGTTGTGCGAACAAGACTGGAGTATCCAATCGCGAATTGTGGGCGCCGCCGGACGAGCCGCCCCCCGGTTATCTCAACATCCCCTGCCGAACCCTGACGTCAGGCTTGCACAACCTGCTCAAGCGGCAGCACATGCCACACCACTGCCAGGAAATGGCACACCCCACCCGCCAACACGAATAGATGCCAGATGGCATGGTTGTAAGCAATCCGCTCCGCCACATAAAAAACCGCACCGACCGAATAGCAGATGCCGCCAGCGACTAGCCACGCCATCGCGCGTGTACCGACCGCGTCAACCACCTGCGGCGCTGCGACAACCACCAGCCAGCCCATCACCAGGTAGCCAACAAGCGAGAGCCTGGGGAAACGGTGACGGAACCAGAGTTTGGTGACGACGCCTGCGGTCGCGAGCGTCCAGATTGTGCCGAACAGCCACCAGCCAGTTGTCGTGCGCATGGAAACAAGCAGGAAGGGCGTGTAGCTGCCTGCGATGAGAACATAGATCGCACAGTGATCCAGCAACCGGAACAGCGGGCGATGTCGCGATTGGGGCAGACCGTGGTAGATGGTCGAGGCCAAGAACAGGCCGATCAGGCTCAGCCCGTAGACGCTGCTGGCCACTATGCGCCAGGGGTCGGTGGTGCCGATCGCAACAAACAACATCCACGACAGACCGGCGATGCTGAGAATAACGCCGGCCCCGTGCGTGATCGCATGCAGTAGTTCTTCCAAGAGCGTATGTGTGGCGGGTTCTTTTTGCATTTATGAGGTCCGGTGGCGCAACTGCAGTTTGTTCGAGCGTGATCACCCGCAATATACGTAATACTTCATGGCATTGCTCCCCTTATCCACCGGGCTGCCGTTGGATTGGCACTGAGCGAAAATTGATAGGCGGATCACGCATGCGAACACCCACAGCATGCAACAATTTCCTCCCCTCCCAGGACGCATACCCATGAAGCCTAAAGAGCTGTTTGATTTCCTGTCCCGCATGATCAGCAAGCACCTCAGGGCGAGCGCCATGATCTGGGGCCCACCGGGCATCGGCAAGTCCAGCATCGTGCACCAGATCGCGCAGCGCCGGGGGATGGACTTCATCGACTTGCGCCTGAGCCAGCTCGCCCCGACCGATCTGCGCGGACTGCCCGTGCCGCGCGACGGCGTAGTGTACTGGGCGAGACCCGAGTTCCTGCCGCAGGATGGCACCGGCATCCTGTTCCTGGACGAAATCAACATGGCGCCGCCGGCAATGCAGGGTGTCGCCCAGCAGCTTATCCTTGATCGCCAGGTCGGCACGTACCGCGTGCCCGAGGGCTGGTTTGTCTGGGCTGCCGGCAACCGTAGGGAAGATCGTGCCTCGGTGTTCGAGATGCCCGCCCCGCTTGCGAACCGGTTCATTCACCTTGAGGTCGAGCCCGATATTGACGACTTCAGGCGCTACGCGCTCACCCGCGGCTTCGATGAGAACATTATTGCATTCCTCGCGTTCCGCCCCGACCTGCTGCACAAGCTGATCCCGGACGAGGCCGCATGGCCTTCGCCGCGCAGTTGGGAGATCGCGAGTACGCTGCACAAGGCGGGACTCGACGCCGAGCCGGCTGTCGGCCTCAGTGCTGGCGCCGAGTTCTACGCGTATCTGGATCTGCTCGGCAACATCCCGGATGTCGATGGAATTCTCGGGGGCAAGAAAAAGCCCGTTTTCCCGAACGAAGTCTCGCTGAAATACGCGACGGTCATGGCCATGGCCAGCCGTATCTCCAGTCCCGATCAGGCCGTCAACGGCCTCACCTGGCTGGTCGACAAGGCGGAGCCGGAGTGGGTGCAGATGTTCGCCGCCGATCTGTTCCCCAAGTTACGCGAGCTCGATATCTTCACCGAGACTCACATCGCCATCATGGCGCAACCGAAACTCAACGCCTTTCTCACCGACTTCGCCCGTCTGCTGGCCGCTTAATGCACCAACTCATCAGCGCGCACTTGCTTCGCCTTCGGCGCCAGCACCCTTTCTTCGCGGGCCTGTCGATGTTCGCGCGCTACGAGTTCAGCGCGAGCGTGACCGCTTGCGAAACCGACGCCGACAAGGTTTATATCGCACCTGACTACTTTCAGCGCTTGCCTGGCGATCAGCAAACCGGGCTCCTGCTTCACGTGACACTGCACGCAGCTCTGCTGCACCCGATCCGTCGCGGACTGCGCGATGCCGACGTGTGGAACATCGCCGCGGACATCGTGGTCAACAACATGATCGCGGAAGCCGGCGATTTTCGTGTCCCGGCCGGCACGGCGGTGGAAC